>NZ_JABXWS010000035.1:0-152992 GCF_015594425.1 Novosphingobium sp. HR1a | reverse complement strand
GAGGACAGGCGAGGCCCACCCCCGGCCCCTCCCGCTTGCGGGAGGGGCGAAATGGTCGGTCCCCCTCCCGCTTGCGGGAGGGGCGAAATGGTCGGTCCCCCTCCCGCTTGCGGGAGGGGCTGGGGGTGGGCGCGTTCGGGCACTTCCCCTTCGCGCGAACCTTCCCTATCTGCACGAACATGGCGAGAACACCAGCCGGCACTCCTGAGCAGCCCAACCATCTCGAACGCTTCAACGAGGAGCGGGCGACCTACACCGTGCGCGGTTCCGACCAGCCCGACCTGCAGGCGGGCGTAGAGGTGATCCGAGACACCGTCCGCACGCTGCCCGCCAAGCCCGGCGTCTACCGCATGCAGGACGCGCGCGGCGACGTGCTCTATGTCGGCAAGGCGCGGGTGCTGCGCAACCGCGTCGCCAATTATACCCAGTGGGAACGTCTGCCCGGTCGCTTGCAGCGCATGGTCAGCCAGACCCGCTCGATGACGATCGTGACGACCAATTCCGAAGCTGAGGCGCTGCTGCTCGAAGCGCAGCTCATCAAGCGTTTCCGGCCCGCGTACAACGTGCTGCTGCGCGACGACAAGTCGTTCCCGTTCATCCTGCTGCGCACTGACCACGAGTTCCCGCGCATCATGAAGCATCGCGGCGCGCGGCGGATGAAGGGCAATTACTACGGCCCCTTCGCCAGCGCCGGCTCGGTCAACACCACGATCAACGCGCTGCAGAAGCTGTTCCTGCTGCGCAGCTGCACCGACAGCTTCTTCGCCCGGCGCGACCGGCCTTGCCTGCTTTACCAGATCAAGCGCTGCTCGGCCCCTTGCGTCGACCGCATCGACGAGGCGGGCTACAAGGAACTGGTGCAGGAGGCGAAGGACTTCCTCGGCGGCAAGTCCAACGCAGTGCAGCGCAAGATCGAGGCGCAGATGGCCGAGGCGGCCGCCGACCTCGACTTCGAGCGCGCGGCGATGCTGCGCGACCGCCTGCGCGCGGCGACTTTCATTCAAGGCAGCCAGGCGATCAACGCGGAAGGGCTCGACAATGCCGACATCTTCGCGATGGCTAGCAAGGGCGGGCAGGTCGGCGTGCAGGCCTTCTTCATCCGCGGCGGCCAGAACTGGGGCCACCGCGCCTTCTTCCCCACCCACACCGAGGGCCTGAGCGAGGAAGAGGTGATGCAGGCGTTCCTCGCGCAGTTCTACGAGGAAGTGCCGCCCGCGCGCTGCATCCTCGTCGATCGCGAACTTCCCGAGGCCGAGCTGATCGCCGAAGCCCTGCGCGAGAGCGCGGGCGGCAAGGTGGAAATCTCCGTCCCCCAGCGCGGCAACCGCCGCAACCTGATGATGCAGGCCACCCGCAACGCGGTGGAAGCGCTCGACCGCCGCCAGGCTGAGCGCGGCACGCAGGCGAAAGTCTGGCGCGAGATGGCTGACTTCCTCGAGCTGCCCGACCTGCCGCAGCGCGTGGAAGTCTACGACAACAGCCATATCTCGGGCACAAAGGCGCTGGGCGCGATGGTGGTGGCGGGGCCGGAGGGCTTCCAGACCAGCCAGTACCGCAAGTTCAACATCAAGTCCGCGCAGACCGACGACGACTACGCGATGATGCGCGAGGTCATGACCCGCCGCTTCGGCCGCGTGCAGGCGGAAGACCCCGAGCGCACCGGCGGCACCTGGCCCGACCTCGTCCTGATCGACGGCGGCAAGGGCCAGATGAACGCGGTGAAGGACGCGCTGGAGGAACTCGGCATCGAGGACGTCAACCTCATCGCCATCGCCAAGGGCCCGCACCACGGCCGCGAGGGGCGCGAGGTGTTCCACTTCCCTGACGGGCGCGAGAAGATGTTGCCAGTGAACTCGCCGGTGCTGTTCCACCTCCAGCGCCTGCGTGACGAGGTCCACCGCTTCGTAATCGGCGCGCACCGGGCGAAGCGCAGCCGGGCGATCACCGCCAGCCCGCTCGACGAGATTCCCGGCATCGGCCCGGCCCGCAAGCGCGCTCTGCTGCTGCACTTCGGCACGGCCGGCAAGGTACGTGCGGCGAGCCTTGAAGATTTGCGCCGCGCGCCGGGTGTCAGCGTGGCGGTGGCGCAGACGATCTACGATTTCTACCACCCGAACGGCTGAGCGGCGCGACACCTGCGGCGGGCCGCGCAACTGACGATCATCTCCCCGGTTGAAGTTTCCGTAGGACGGAGGCGGGAAACGGGAGATTCAACGTGGTTACACTTAGTCCGCTCGCCATAGCCGTCGGCGTGATCGCGCTGGCCGTTCTGGTCGGCGTTGTCGTGACAGTCATGCGCAGTCGCCATACAGCGCGGCTGCGCGATCGGTTTGGCGACGAATACGATCGCACTATCGACCAGTCCGGCAGCACGTATGAGGCCGAGACCGTGCTCTATGAGCGCGAGCAGCGCGTCGCCGCCTTCGACATTCGCCCGTTGGAGCCCGCCCGGCGGGAAGCGTTCGTGCGCGCATGGCTGGAAGTGCAGGCCCAGTTCGTCGATGACCCGGCGGGTGCCGTCCAGCGCGCCGACGTGCTGCTTGCCGACGTCATGACCGCACGTGGCTATCCGGTGGCCGACTTCGACCAGCGCTACGAAGACCTGTCGGTCGATCACGGCGAGGTCGTCGCGCATTACCGCACCGGCCATCACATCGCCGCCAGCCATGCCCGCGGCGAGGCGGGCACTGAGGAATTGCGCCGGGCGATGATCCATTACCGTGCGCTGTTCGACGATCTCGTCAATGAGCCCGAGGACTTCAGCCCGGTGATCGAGCATCACGGCGGCCGCGTCCACGACTTGCGCAAGGAAACGACCCGGCGTTCCTGAACTGGTGTCAGACTGCGGCGTGGCGATGCCTCCGCAACGCGGTGAACGACGTGTCTCCGCTCCGCCAGGCACGCTCGTGAAAGAAGAAAACCACTGCGTTCACCATCGGCTCGATCAGAGCAATCCCGCCCGCCATCGTGACCGATCCGGTGACGAGATAGGCGACGGTGAAACCGACCATAAGATGGAGCGCAAGGAAACTGAGGGTCTTGGCGAAATCGCGGGTCATCGGGCGGTCCTTTTGACAACCCTTCTAATGCGAATGATTTGCAACAACAAAACGATCCTTGTCGCCACGGTGATCGACCGGAGCGATGAGCCAGTCCTACAGGCCCAGCTTGCGTGCGATACGCCAGCCTGTCGCCTTGGTGCGATTGCGATCCGGCCAGCGCCCCGGGGCCGTCGGTTTAAGCCCGCAACGTCGTAGAAGTCCGTTGAATGCCCGCGCATCCGCTTCCGCAAAACTCCACTCCGAGCGCCAGGTGATCGAGAGCGAAACGGAAGGCTCCGGCCCGTTGCGCACGAAATGCGGCGCCATAACCGGTACGTAAAGCGCTTCGCCCGGCGCGAGTGGGAATTCGCGGCCGCCGGCGAGCAGGTCGTCACGCCACTTCAGTTCTCGGCCGCCGCCGGTGTGGTAGGTTTCGTGAATCTCGTCCGGCGCAAAGGTCGGATCGCCCGCCGGGAACTGCGTCATCACCTTGGAGCCGCGCACCTGCATCAGGATGTTGTGTTCGGGGTCGAAGTGATAGGGCGTGACGCCCCCGGCGCTGGTCACGAATACGAAGGCCTGTGTCTTGAGCATGCGCCCGGTGCGCGCTTCGATGGCTGGACGGATTTCCGCCAATAACGCTTCAAGCAGTGCAGCGTACGCCGGGTCCTGCTCGACGTTCTTGAGCACCGCCCAGGAGCGGGTCGTCTCGATATGGCGGATCGTTTCGCCGATGGGGATGCCGGTCGGCCCGGGCTTTCCTTCGATGCCGATGGGCTGGTCGCTGGCATTGTATTCCACCGAGGCGGGGGGAAGTACCTCCGCCAGCCGGGCCAGTGCCTCCAGTTCCATCAGTGGATGTGCGCCAAGGGCGTGAGTCAGCTTATGCGGCACCTCGGGATAGTGCGATGCGAAGTCATGGCGCGCGGTGTCCGCAAAAACCGGACTTGCCTGGAGTAGAGTCGGGACGTTCATGGTCTGTGTCCGGCGGGATGGCGCGCGGTTTCGGCGCGCACGAACTGGCGGAAGGCGGCGCGGCGCAGCCTGCCGCCGATGGCGATGGAGAGCCGCCCGATGTCCCGGCGCTCGCGCCAGAGGTGGTCGATCATCGGATGGTCTGCGCTGGCGCAACTGTCGGTCCAGGCGATGTCTGCGCGGTCCAGCATGGCGAGATTCTCGCGCTGGAGCAGCACGCCGGGTGAAAAGCGCGCATATGTCTCGTCGAAGGCGGTCTTGTAGGAATAGGCGCCCGGTGCGGTCAGGAACGTCGCTAGCATCGCGACGGGGCGACCGTCGAGCGTCAGCGACAGTCTCTCCAGCCTGCCGCGCAGAGCTGCTCCTTCGAGGCTTTCGCGGAACATCCGCTCGGTCCGCTCGGAGCTTGCCAGCGCGGAGCCGGCTTTACCCTTCCAGCCCGCAGCCTCCAGCGCGAGGAAATCGGTGCACCACCGGGCGACGTCGCGAGCATCGGTGCTGTGCTCGAAGGCGATGGCACCTTCCTCGGCGAGGCGATTGGCCTGGCGGCGCAGTTCCTTGCGCTTCTTACTCGACAGCGCGGCTTCCAGATAGGTTTCGGGCGAAAGGTCGGAGGCGAGCATGGCGCGGGCCTCGCGGTGTACGATCTCGATCTGCCGCGCGTCCTGTGCCGCTACGGCGTCCAGTGCGGCGTGCAGCGGGCCGCCCAGCATCATGCCGCGCAAGTGCATGAACAGCGCCGCGTCAGGCCGGGTGTCGGCCCAGCTCAGAACGGCCTGCCAGAAAGGCACTTCTGCGCCCCGGGCGACCAGCGGCACGCCGCAGAAGCAGTTGGCGTGAAGCCAGCTGGACAAATGCGGCATCGGCCAGCGGTAGTAGCGGCGGGATGGAGCGACGGGCAGCAGGCCCACCAGTTGCCCGTCCTGCGCGAAGCGCAGGATCGTCACGGCGTCCGTGTCAGGCAGGTGGCGTAGCGAGGGGAGCAGATACCAGCTCTCGAAGAACGGGTTTGGCTCGCTGGCGTTGCCGGTTAGGCGGTCCCAGGCATCGACCTCGCTTTCCAGCGCGCGCCAGGGCATGGCGCAGAGGCTGCCCGAAAGCAGGCGAGCGGGCGCGATCTCGGCGTCCAGCACCGATGGGGCCTCTTTGCGATGTGCCTCGCCAGCCACTTGCAGACCGAATCCTGTTGCCGGAACGTTGCGTGTTCGTGGCCTGAATTAATGGCGAGAAATCAAGGAAACGCTAACGGCACCGCGCCGGAAAGGCCCCGACGCGGTGCCGCTGCGTTCAACCGGCCGCCATTGCGGCAAGCAGCAGCAGCGCGACGATATTGGTGATCTTGATCATCGGGTTCACCGCCGGGCCTGCGGTATCCTTGTAGGGATCGCCCACGGTATCGCCGGTGACGGCAGCCTTGTGCGCCTCCGAACCCTTGCCGCCGTAATTGCCGTCCTCGATGAACTTCTTGGCGTTGTCCCATGCGCCGCCACCCGAAGTCATCGACAGGGCCACGAATAGCCCGCTGACGATCACGCCAAGCAGCAGTGCTCCGAGCGCCGCGAAGCCGTTTTCACGACCGGCGACGGCGGTGATCACGAAGTAGACCACGATCGGCGCCAGCACCGGCAGCAGCGAGGGCACGATCATCTCCTTGATCGCTGCCTTCGTGACAAGATCGACCGTGCGTGCGTAGTCGGGCTTTTCCGCATAAGTCATGATGCCTGGCTTCTCGCGGAACTGCTCGCGCACATCGACGACCACGTCGCCCGCGGCCCGGCCCACCGCCGTCATGCCCATCGCGCCGAACAGGTACGGCAGTAGCGCGCCGAGCAGGAGGCCGACGATGACGTAAGGATTCTCCAGACTGAAATCGACGTTCAGCGCTGGGAAGAACTCCTTGAGGTCGGTTGTGTAGGCGGCAAAGAGGACCAGCGCGGCAAGCCCCGCCGAACCGATCGCATAACCTTTGGTCACGGCCTTGGTGGTGTTGCCCACGGCATCGAGCGCGTCGGTCTTCTCGCGCACGGCGTCGTCTAGACCGGCCATCTCGGCGATGCCGCCCGCGTTGTCGGTGACCGGACCGTAAGCATCCAGCGCCACCACCATGCCCGCCAGCGCCAGCATCGCGGTCGCCGCATAGGCAATGCCCAGCAGCCCGGCGAGCTGGTAGGCGATGATGATCCCGGCGACGATCACGATCGTCGGCAGCGCCGTCGCTTCCAGGCTGATGGCAAGGCCCTGGATCACATTGGTGCCATGACCGGTGACCGAAGCCTTGGCGATCGACCGGACCGGGCGATAATCGGTCCCGGTATAATACTCGGTGATCCAGATGATCAGGCCGGTGATCGCCAGGCCGACCAGAGCGCAATAGAACAACGTGCGGCCGTTGAGGTCGCCATTGCCGATGACGGCCTCCATATCCCCCAGCGCATGGCTTATCGCCCACCAGATCGCCGGGATCGAGAGCACCGCAGTCACCAGGAAGCCCTTGTACATGGCGCCCATGATGTTCTGCGAGCTGCCCAGCCGCACGAAGTAGGTGCCGATGATGGAGGTGACGATGCAAACGCCGCCGATCAGCAGCGGCAGCGCCATCATCGCGCTCAGGTTGCCCGCGCCCTTGAGCAACAGCGCGGTCAGCACCATCGTCGCGCCAACGGTGACGACGTAGGTTTCGAACAGGTCGGCCGCCATGCCGGCACAGTCGCCGACGTTATCGCCCACGTTGTCGGCGATGACGGCGGGGTTGCGGGGATCGTCCTCGGGAATGCCGGCCTCGACCTTGCCGACGAGGTCGGCGCCGACGTCGGCGGCCTTGGTGAAGATGCCTCCACCCAGACGCGCAAAGATCGAGATGAGCGAGGCTCCGAAGGCGAGGGCGGTCAGTGCTTCGACCACGGTACGGTCATCGCCGCCAACCGTGTGCCCGGCCGGTCCGGTGAGATACCAGTAGAACACCGCGATCGCGAGCAGAGCGAGGCCTGCCACCAGCATGCCGGTGATTGCGCCCGCCCGGAACGCCAGCGTCAGCCCTTCCTGCAGGCCCTTCTGTGCCGCAGCGGCGGTGCGTACGTTCGCCCGGACCGAGATGTTCATCCCGATGAACCCGGCGAAACCCGACAGGATCGCGCCGATGACGAACCCGGTGGCCGATATGGCTCCGAGTGTGAACGCCAGGATGATCGCGACGATCACGCCGACGACGGCAATGGTGGAATACTGCCTCTTCAGGTAGGCTTGCGCGCCTTCCTGAATAGCGGCGGCGATCTCCTGCATCTTTTCGGAGCCTGCGGGAGCACTGAGCACCTGACGACTTGTGACGAAGCCATAGACGATGGCCAGAAGTCCCAGGACTATTGCGATCGTGATGAGATTCACGAAGACGTCCCCTTCCCATTATGTTGTAGCGACGGGTTTTCCCGCTCGCGGCGACTAGGGCTATAGGGAAGGTGGGGGAGTGGCAAGCAGGGATATGCGCCGGAACGGTGCCGTCATCGGCGGCATGGCGACCGGGCCACGCACCGACGTCAGTGCTGGTAACCCAGGCGTTCGGGCAAGGGCAGTGCAGCGCCTTCGTGATGCAGCGACAGCCCCGCTCCTGCTTCGATGGTGCCGATTGCCGTAACCTGCCGGTTCAGGGTGCTCGCGGCTTCAAGAATGCGCGCTGTATTTTCGAGCGGCGCGGTGAACAGCAGTTCGTAGTCGTCCCCGGCGGCCATCCCTGCCAGCCGGACCTCCAGAACTTCGCCTGCGACGGCGCGGAAGGCCGCGGAAAGCGGCACTGCGCCGACGTCCAGCGTCACGCCTACCGCGCTGGCCTCGGCCATGCGCGAGGCATCGACCATGAGTCCGTCGGAAACATCCATCATAGCGTGGACCAGCGGCGCCAGTGCGACGCCCAAGCGAGGCTCGGGCGCAGGGCGGCGGTAACGGGCGAGCAGCGCGGTGAGGGCGCTTGCGTCTCCATCGAGGTCGCCCAGCGCGGCTTTCAGCCCCAGCCCCGCATCGCCGATGGTCCCGCTGACCCAGACCCGGTCACCCGGCCGCGCCGCCGTGCGCGAAGGCACCGGGCAACCCTTGGCCCCGGTGCCGAGCGCCGTCAGCGAGAAACTGCGCGGCGCGCCGTCCGGCATGCGGACCGTATCGCCGCCCAGCAGCGGGATGGCGAAACGGCGGCAGGCCTCGTCCAGCCCGGCGAGGAACGCGGTGTCCCACGCGGAAGCGCCCAGCGCGTGCGAATAGAGGCACCCCGCCGGCGTCGCCCCTTTGGCGGAAAGGTCGGAGACGTTCACCGCCACCAGCTTCCACGCCACGTCCTGCGGCGGATCGTTCGGGAGGTAGTGGACGCCCTCGACGACGGTATCCATCGTCAGCACCAGCGCCTCGCCGCCGATCCGGAGCACGGCGGCATCGTCCGCCAGCCGCCGGGCGGCGGGGGCGGTGGCGATGGCGCGCAGGGCGTGGATGAAGGCGGCTTCGCCGGTCATCCGAAGATCATGCCGTCAGCGGACCGACTTTGCCACCGAATCGAGCACGCCGTTGAGGAACTTCGCCTCGCGCGGGTCGAAGAAGGCGTGGCACACGTCGAGGTATTCGCTGATCGCGGCGCCGGTCGGAATGTCGGCGCGGGCCATGAGTTCGTAAGCGCCCGCGCGCATGATCTGCAGCATCGTCTTGTCGAGACGGCCCAGCGACCAGCCCTCGGTCAGCTTGGACGCCAGCAGTTCGTCGATTTCGTCGCGGCGGGCGATGGTGCCCTTCACGACGTCGTCGAAGAACGCGACTTCGGCCTGCGCGAACTGCGCGTCGTCGATCTCCATGCCAAGGCGGTGGCGGTGGAATTCGTCGAGCAGGGAGGCCATCGGGGTGCCCTCCATGTCGAACTGGTACAGCGCCTGGACGGCGGCGAGGCGCGCGGCGGCGCGCTTCTGCTTGGGATTGCTCATGAGTTCAGCCTTACGGAAATGGAGCGCGCGTGCGCGGGAAGCCCTTCGGCCTCGGCAAGGGCGACGGCGGCGGGGCCGATGGCCTCCAGCGCCGCAGCGTCAAGCTGGATGAAGCTGGTGCGCTTCATGAAATCGAGAACCGAAAGCCCCGAGGAGAACCGCGCCCGGCGCCCGGTGGGCAGGACGTGGTTGGGGCCGGCGACGTAATCGCCGACCGCCTCGGGGGTCATGCGGCCGAGGAACACGGACCCTGCGTGCCGGATGCGGCGCATCAGGCTTTCGGGATCGTCGGTGGCGATCTCGACGTGTTCGGCCGCCAGTGCATTGGCGAGCGCGGGGGCTTCGTCGAAGCTGGCGACGTCGATGATGACGCCGTTGACGTTCCAGCTTTCGCGGGCGGTCTTCTCGGTCGCTAGCGCGGCGAGTTCGAGTTCGACGGCTTCGGCCACCGCGTCGGCATAGGCCGCGTCGTCGGTGATGAGGATCGACTGCGAGGTCGGGTCGTGCTCGGCCTGGCTGAGAAGGTCGGCGGCGATCCGGCGCGGCTCGTTCTTGGCGTCGGCGATGACGAGGATTTCGCTCGGCCCCGCGACCATGTCGATGCCGACGACGCCGTAGAGCTGGCGCTTGGCCTCGGCCACCCAGGCATTGCCGGGGCCGGTTACCACATCGACGGGGGCGATGCGGTCGGTGCCATAGGCCAGCGCGCCGACGGCATGGGCACCGCCCACGCGCCACACTTCGTCCACGCCCGCAAGGTGCGCGGCGGCGAGGACGAGCGGATTGACTTCGCCCTTCGGCGTCGGGGTGACGACGACGAGACGCTCCACGCCTGCGACCTTTGCGGGAATGGCGTTCATCAGCAGCGAGGACGGATAGGCCGCCCGCCCGCCGGGAACGTAGAGGCCCGCCGCGTCCACCGCATTCCACGTCGCTCCGAGGCGCACGCCGGCGGCGTCGGTGTAGTCGCGGTTCTCGGGGAGTTGCGCGGCGTGGTAGGCGCGGATACGCTCTGCCGCGAGTTCCAGCGCTGCGCGCAAGGTCGGTTCTAGCGCGTCGAAGGCGGCCTTGCAGGTAGCGGCATCGACGTTCCAGCCGGTCTGGTCGAGGTCATGGCCGTCGAACTTCGCCGTGAGATCGGCAAGCGCTGCATCACCACGCTCGCGCACGTCCCGGAGGATCGCGGCGACGTCGGCGGCCACGTCAACCGCGCTTTCGCGGCGGTCGGAGACGACGCGCGCGAAGGCCTCGGCGAAACCGGGGTCCTTGGCTGAAAGGCGCAGCATCAGGCGGCTTCCTTTTCCGCCACCAGCGCGCGGAAGGCCTCGACCAGTGCGGCGACGCGCTCGTCGGTCTTGAGGGCAGCGCGGTTGACGATCAGGCGCGCGGAAATGTCGAGAATGCGGCTGGTTTCGACCAGACCGTTCTCCTTGAGCGTGCGGCCGGTGGAGACCAGATCGACGATCCGGCTCGACAGACCGAGGCAGGGCGCCAGCTCCATCGCGCCGTTCAGCTTCACGACTTCGGCTTGCACGCCCAACTTCTCGAAATGGCGGCGGGTGAGGTTCGGGTACTTGCTGGCGATGCGCAAGTGCGAAGGCAGCGCGCCGCCGGTCTCGCCCACCTTTTCGGCGACCGAAAGACGGCAGTGGCCGATGTTCAGGTCCACGGGGGCGTAGAGGTCGGAATAGGCGAACTCCTCCACCACGTCCGAGCCGACGATGCCGACTTGCGCGGCGCCATGCGCGACGAACGTGGCGACGTCGAAGGCGCGCACGCGGATCAGGCGCATGTCGCTGTTTTCGCAAGCGAAGGAGAGCGCGCGTGACTTCTTGTCATGGAATTCCGCCTCGGGGGTCACACCGGCGCGCGCCATCAGGGGCAGCGCTTCGTCGAGGATTCGGCCCTTGGGCACGGCGAAAGTCAGAGGTGTCGGCATGGTGCGCGCCTTAGTCGGGCAAGGCGCAAAGGGCAACCGGGGTGTTTGCCCTGAGCAAGCTACAGGGCAACACGCCGTCATCCCAGCGAAAGCTGGGATCGCTGGCCGTGAACAACCCACATAGCGGCAGAGTGTTGTTCGGCCAGCTATCGCCTAAAGCATTGCCAGCGGTCCCAGCCTTCGCTGGGATGACGGGTGTATGTCTGCGGGCTTCGCGCTTATTCCCCCGGCGCGCTGGCCTTGATCGCCACCGCATGGACGCGATTGCCGGGAATGTCGCCCAGCGCCGCATTTACCAGTCGCTGGCGCTGCAGACGTGAGACACCGGCGAACTGCGGGCTCTCGATCAGGATGGTGAAGTGCGATTCGCCGCTGCCGTCATCGCCGGTATGGCCGCGGTGCGTGGCGGAATCGTTGACCACGTCAAGCGACGTGGGAGCGAAGGCAGCGGTCAGAAGCTGCCGCATTTCCTGTTCGAGTGGTCCAGACATGGGGTTCCATTTAGGCGATCGATGTCCCATCTGGAAGCCGGTGAGACAGCATAGATTTCATGGAAGGTTCGAATCCACCGGTCACGAGTGCGCCTGGCCGGGGTGTGATGAGGCGGGCGAGTTTCGTGCTCCGGGTGGTCGGCCGTCCGGGTTCGACGGGCCGGGCGACTATCGATGGTTCTGCCTCGAGCACGTGCGTCAGTTCAATTCGGGCTACGACTACTTCGAAGGCATGGAAGCGGAGGAGATCATGCGCGCGCAGTCCCCGCTCCACGGTTGGGAGACGCAGACCCGCGCGTTCCGGCCTGATGCGGGCGTGGATCAGGCGCCGAACTGGGCGAACTTCTCCGACCCGCTTGAGGCGATTCAGGCACGGGCGAGGGCGCATGTGAAGCGGCGCAGGGCTGACCTGAAGCCCGAAAACGCGCGCTTCACTCCGAACGAGCGCAGAGCTTTGGAGACGCTGGGGCTGGACGGGGACATCGACCGCAAGACCCTGCGGTTTCGCTATACGCGGCTTCTGCGGCAGTATCATCCCGACCACAACGGCGGCGATCACAGCCATGCCGCGCGGCTGCAGGGGGTGGTCGAGGCGTATCAGGTCCTCAAGAACGCGGCGGCTTTCGGGTAGGACCTATCTTGGCCCTACATTCCCCGTCACCCTAAACTTGTTTCAGGGTGACGAAGTGGAAAGAGGAGCAGGGCGCGTTATTCGTCTTCGCCCTCGCAGATCGCTGCCAACTGGTCCGCACAGGCTGCCCAGCCTTGCGTAAAGCCCATTTCCTCATGCTGCTTGCAGGTATCCGCGCTCCAGTGGCGGGCGGTGGCGGTATAGCGCGTGCCTTCGCCTTCCGGAGCGACTTCCCAGATGCCGATCATGAACGGCCCGCTCGGTTGGAGATCGTCCACCACCGCATCGGTCGAGGCGAAGCGGCGGCCTTCCTCATAGGCAAGGTAGATGCCGTTCTGGGGCATGACTTCGCCGTCGGGGCCGTACATCGTCATCTTGCAGACGCCGCCGGGGCGCTTGTCCTGTTCATCGACCTCGGCGCGCCATGGGGTAGGGCACCACCATTCGTTCTGGCGGTTGGCCATGACGTCCCACACTTTCGCAGGCGGTGCGGCGATGTAGCGGGTGGTGGACAGTTCGTTGCTCATCGTTGTTCTCCTCAATCTCGATCAGGCGCGCCCAGCGGAAAGAACGCGCGGTAAGGGCGGGCGGCCTCGACGCAGGTGCTGACCGGCGGCAAGGCGAGCAGATGGGCGCGCCATGCCTTCAGGCGCGAAAAGCTGTCGGCGATGGGGAGGACCCAGTCGGCGTAGAACAGCGAGGGCGCGGCGGCGCACTCGATCAGGGTAACCTGGCCTTGCGCCGGGTAGTACTGAAGCCAGCCCTCCAACCAGGCGTAACTGCGTTCCAGCCGTTCCCGCGCTTCGCCGATGCGGGTCATGTCCGGGTTTTCGGCATCGCGAATGTGTTCGTTCACGACCTCCTGCATGTTGCCCATGACGTAGTTGTCGAAAACCCGGTCGAGCATGCGTACGCCGATCGCCGCTTCGGCATCGGAGGGCAGCAGGACATCCGGTTCCACATGGTGCAGTTGCAGGTGCTCGATGATCGAAGTCGCCTCGAAGATCAGGTTCTGGCCGTCCTGCAGGACCGGGAACTTGCCCGCTGGTCCGGCCATGGCGACGATCTTGCCATGATCGGGGTGATCGCCGTCGACGATGCGGAACTCATGTTCCAGCCCAGATCCCAGGAGCGCGATCTGCGCCTTCCAGGTGTAGGACGAGAAGGGGTGGCCGTAGAGTGCCAGCATCAGCCTTTCACCGCCGCCTCGATCGCGGCGATGTCGATCTTGCGCATCGTCATCATCGCTTCCATCGCCCGCTTGGCTGCAGCGCGATCGGGGTTCGCCATCGCGTTCGTGAGGGCGCGAGGACTGATCTGCCAGTTGAGGCCCCACTTGTCCTTGCACCAGCCGCACATGCTTTCCGCTCCGCCATTGCCGACGATGGCGTCCCAGTAGCGGTCGGTCTCTTCCTGCGTGTCGGTGGCGACCTGGAACGAGAACGATTCCGATTGCGGGAACTGCGGGCCGCCGTTGAGGCCGATGCATTCGATCCCCATCACCGTGAACTCGACCACGAGGACGTTGCCTTCCTTCCCGTCCGGATAATCCGTCGGTGCACGTTGTACGGAATCGACGCGGGTGTCGGGGAAGACGGTGGCGTAGAAGTTCGCAGCGTCCTCGGCGGTGCCGTCGTACCAGAGGCAGATCCGGTTTTTGGCCGTCATTTCTTCATCTCCTCTATCAGCTTGCCGTCGATGCCCTTGGCGGTCCGGTAGGCGGGGCGTTCCTGACAACGTTCGGCATAGGCCACGAGCGGGGGCAGCGGCGGGATGATGCCGAAGGTCATGCCCCAGTCGATCGCGCTGCCGACATAGACGTCGGCCATGGTGAAGCGGGTGCCGCAGACCCAGTCGTCCTCGGCCAGCTTTTCCTCGATCGCGGCGAGGGTGCGCTCGAAGCTGCCCCAGCCGGCCATCATCTCCTGCTGCGGCGTCGGCTCGAACTTGAGCGCGCGCGAGGTGATCGCCTGCTCGATCGGGCCGGAGGCGAAGAAGGTCCAGCGGTAATAGTCCGCCATCTCGCCGTCGTTGGGGAGCAGGTGCGCTTCCGGGTTCATCTCGGCGAGATAGAGACAGATCGCGGCGGATTCGGTGATCACCCGGTCGCCGTCGTCGGCATGGTGGATCAGCGTTGGCACCTTGGCCATCGGGTTGGCGTCGAGGAACGCGGCGGGCTTGTCCTTCCAGTCGACGAGGACCTGCTCGTAGTCCGCCCCGGCTTCGTGCAGCGCCCAGCGGGCGATCTGTCCGCGCGACATCGGGTTGGTGAAGAAGGTGTAGTCGGCCATCGGGATTCTCCCTTAGATGAGGGTGGAACATTGATGGAACGAATGGACGGCGTCAATCACCGTCCGCCCGGTTATCTGGGCGGCCCGACGAGGCCGAAGTAGGCGCCTTGCGGATCGAAGGCGTGGACGGTGTATTCGCCGGTGGGGATCTGCTGCGGATCGCCCATAGGCTTGCCGCCGCCGTCCTTTACTGCGGTCAGTGCGCGGTCAATATCGTCCACGCCGATGTAGTAGGTCCAGCCTGGCACCGGCATGAAATCAGCCTGCTTCATAACCGCGCCGATCTGCACGTCCTCCAGCTGGAGGAAGCGGTAGTCGCCGAGCGGCCCCATCGGCATCGCGCCGTGCTGGGTCCAGCCGAAATGCTTCGTGTAGAACGCCACCGCCGCGTCGTCGTCGGGCGTGACGAGTTCGTTCCAGCGTACCGTCTGCGGCTTGTCCACGCTGAACACGTCGCTGGTGGCGTCGGGACCGTCGGCGGGCGGTTCCGGCGTCATCACGTAGAACGCGGCGCCCTGCGGGTCGGTCACCATGGCGAAGCGGCCGACGCCTTCCATGGTGGTGGCGGGCACGTGGACGGATCCGCCCTCGGCCGTGATCTCGGCCACTTTTGCATCGACGTCGGGGACGTAAATGTAGCCCATCCAGCCGGGCTTCGCGCCTTGTTTGATCATGGCATCGTCGAGTGCGAAGACGCCGCCGGTATAGCCGCAGCCCGCGCCGCCGCCATCGATGCGCTCGATCATGCGGTAGTCCATGCCGGAATCGCCGGTCATTTCCGGCATGACGTTGGCGCCGATCTTCCAGCCGACGACACTGCCGTAGAAGGCGGCCGCGGCGTCGGAATCGCTGGTCATCAGCTCGTACCAGATGAAGCTGCCTACAGGGTTGCCCATAGCTCAGCCTCCCAGCGTGACGACGGGCTGGAAGCCGCCGTAGATCATGCGCATGCCGTCGAAAGGCATGGGGTTCTTCTCCGGATCCATGCGCGGGTCGGTGTTCATCGCGTCCATGACCGCAGCCATGCCCTTTTCGCGGGTCTCCTTGTCGGGCCATTCGATCCACGAGAAGACCACCGCCTCGTCCTCCTTGCACTCCACCGCCCGGAAGAAGTCGGTCTGCTTGCCTTCGGGCACGTCGTCCTGCCAGCATTCGAGAACGCGGGTGGCGCCGTGCTCCATGAAGACGGCGTCGCCCATCTCGGCGTGGGCGATGAACTTGTCCTTGTTCGCCTTGGGGACGGCGATCACGAAACCTTCTACGTAGGTCATGTCAGACTCCTTCCTTGGCAGGGTTTTCGGCCTTGGCTTTGGTCTTCGGATCATGCTCGGCGAAAGGCGCGAGTTGCGCCTCCAGCGCACGCTGGAACGCAGAGCGAGCTATGCCGCGCTCGACGTACGCCGCGAGTGCGGGCGTCGGCGCCAGCACGGACGGGTCGGGGATGGCGCGCAGGATCGTGGTCATCGCGATATCGGCGATCGAGAAGTCCCCGGCCAGCCACTCGCTGGCCCCCAGCGCCGTTTCGAGGCGCTTGAGGCGGCCTTCCAGCGCGGTAGTCAGGGAAGGGCGGCGCAGCGGTGCCCAGTCCTCCTTGCGCGAGAAAAACGTGCAGTTGACGAACTCCATCACGAAAGGCTCGATCGAGTTGAACGCGCCGAACAACCAACTCAAGATTTTTGCCCGTTCCTGCGAGCCGGTCGGAGGCAGGGCGCCCGCCTTCTCGGCGAGATGTATGAGCGTGGCGCCGCTTTCGAATATCCCGACCTCGCCGTCACGGACGAAGGGCACCTGCCCCCAGGGCTGGTCGTCATAGTACCATTCGGGACGCTCGATCGCGCTGATCAGGCGCACCTTGTAGGGCAGGGCGTATTCCTCGCAGGCCCAGCGCGGGCGCAAATCGCGGACCTGCCCCTGCGCGAAGGAGGGCACCCATTCGTAAGCGGTGATCTCTATCTGTGAGGTCGGATCGATAGGCATCGTCTTCTCCCTCTCCCGTTTTTTTATGTCACGCCGTGGTCGGGATTTCCATTTCCCCCGAGGCGGCGGCAGGGTCCATCCACATCGTCTCCCAGACATGCCCGTCGAGGTCGGTGAAGGCGTGGCTGACCATGAAGCCATAGTCCTGTGGCGGATTGATGTCGGGCGTGCCGCCTGCCGCCGCAGCCTTGGCCTTCATCTCCGCGGCCTCTTCCTTGCTTTCACATGCAAGGCACAGCGCCACTTCGCTGGAGCCGGTGTCGGGGATCGGGCGGTCGGTGAAGGTGCGCCATTTGTCGTGCGTCAGGATCATCACGAAGATGGATTCCGACCACACCATGCAAGCCGCCGTGTCGTCGGTGAAGCGCGGCTCGTTGGTGAAGCCGAGCGCGGTGTAGAACGCCTTGGAGCGCTCCAGATCGGTGACGGGGAGGTTCACGAAGATCATGCGTGCCATCTGCTCTCTCCTTCAGAAGGGCGAATCGCCTCTTGCCCGAACCTGACCTCAGTGGTAACTAAAAGCAACCATGAAGTCACAAAAAGAAACCATACGTTCGGAAAGCGCGACGGATAGTGTGAAACGCGCACATGGCCGCTGGTATGGGGATGCCTGCGGGGCGGCTTTCGCGATGGAACTCATCGGCGAACGCTGGTCGCTGCCGATCATACGCGAGATGATTCTCGGCCCTCGCCGTTTCTCGGAGATCCGCGCCGAATTGCCGGGCCTGAGCGCCAAGACGTTGACCGAGCGGCTGGAGAGCCTCGAAGGAACCGGCATCGTCGCGCGCGAAGTGCTGCCGCCGCCCGCTTCGGTGCAGGTTTACCGACTCACCGAATGGGGCCTGGCGCTGGAGCCGGTCATGCAGGAACTGGGGCGCTGGGCGGTGCGCTCGACCCTCCACGATCCCACGCTGCCGATCACGCCGGTCTCGCTGATGCTCTCGCTGCGCACGATGATCCATCCTGAGCGGATCGGCGATCTGGCGCTGACGGTGCGTTTCGAGGTGGGTGTCAGCAAATTCACCGGGCGGCTGGGGCAGGGCGATCTGGCGATCCATCCCTCCAGCAATGGCGATCCGGAACCCGATCTGGTCTTCGCGGCCGAGGGCGGGTTCCCGTTCCTCGCGGTATTCTACGGCAAGTGGCCGCGGGAAGAGGTTCAGGCACTGCGGATCGAAGGCGACCCATCGCTGGTCCAGCGCTTCCTCGATCTGTTCAGCCTCCCTCCCAAATGCGCGAGTTGAGCAAGGCAAGTCGCCCAAAGCTTATTGCGATGCAGCGGCCGGTCCTATACGCGATGCCCTACGATGACTGACTCCAAGACCCAGACCGAGAATCGCGACGCCACCGTACTGGCCGCTCCCGACATCGAACTCGACGTGCGCGAGACCTTCGGGATCGACATCGACATGAAGGTTCCGGCCTTCTCCGTGGCCGACGAGCGCGTGCCCGACCTCGACGAGACTTACGTGTTCGACCCGGACACCACCCTCGCGATCCTGGCGGGCTTCGCCTACAACCGCCGCGTGATGGTGCAGGGCTACCACGGCACCGGCAAGTCGACGCACATCGAACAGGTCGCGGCGCGCCTCAAATGGCCGTGCATCCGCATCAACCTCGACGCGCACATCAGCCGCATCGACCTGATCGGCCGCGATGCCATCGTCCTGCGCGGCGGCATGCAGGTGACCGAATTCCGCGAGGGCCTGCTCCCCTGGGCGCTGCAACACCCGGTGGCGCTGGTGTTCGACGAATACGACGCGGGCCGCCCGGACGTGATGTTCGTGATCCAGCGCATTCTGGAAACCGAGGGCAAGCTCACCCTGCTCGACCAGAACCGCGTGATCCGTCCGGACAAGCACTTCCGCCTGTTCGCCACCGCCAACACGGTGGGCCTGGGCGACACTTCGGGTCTGTACCATGGCACGCAACAGATCAACCAGGGCCAGATGGACCGCTGGAACCTGGTGGTGGCGCTCAACTACCTGCCCCACGCCACCGAGACGGGCATCGTCGCCGCCAAGGTGCCGCAGATCGACAAGTCGGTGATCGCCAACATGGTCAAGGTCGCGGACTTCTCGCGCCAGGGCTTTATGAACGGCGATATCTCGACGGTGATGAGCCCGCGCACGGTCATCACCTGGGCACAGAACGCGGCGATCTTCAACGACGTCGGCTTCGCCTTCCGCCTCTCGTTCCTCAACAAGTGCGACGAGACCGAGCGCATGCTGGTGGCCGAATACTACCAGCGCGTATTCGGGCAGGATCTGCCGGAAAGCGTCGTCGCCAAGGCCTGATCGGCCCGGCCGACCAAGAAAAAGGGCGCTTCCGCAAGGAGGCGCCCTTTTCGTTATTCGCCGGGATAGACTGCGCGGACGAAGTAGAGCCCGTCCGGCGGTGCATTTAGGCCGAGCTTCCGGCGATTGCGCGCGGCAAGCGCCTCGCGCAGATCCTCTTCGCTCCACCGTCCCATGCCGACGAGTGCGAGGCAGCCGACCATCGAGCGCACCTGATGATGCAGGAAGCTGCGCGCTTCCGCCTCGATCAGCACCATCTCGCCCTCGCGCCGCACTTCCAGCCGGTCGAGCGTCTTGAGCGGCGAACTCGACTGGCAATGCGCCGAACGGAACGTGGTGAAATCGTGCAGTCCCACAAGTATCTGCGCGGCACGGTGCATCGCCTCGGCATCGAGCGGCTTGGGCACCATCCATGCCTTGCCCTTCTCCAGCGTCAGCGGGGCACGGCGATTGGCGATGCGGTAGATGTAGGCGCGGCCGACGCAGGAAAACCGCGCGTGCCAGTCGCCGGGCACGACCTCGCAGGACAGGACCGCGATCGGATGAGGCCGCAACCTGTCGTTGAGTGCCCCCAGCAGTTTATACGCCTCGAACGGCTTCGCGATGTCGATATGGGCGCGCATTCCGAGCGCGTGGACCCCGGCATCGGTACGCCCGGCCGCGTGCACGATGGCGCGCTCGCCGGTGACCATGAAAGCCGCATCCTCGACCGATTGCTGCACCGAGGGACCATGGGCTTGCCGCTGCAGCCCCATGAACGGGCTGCCGTCGAATTCGAGAGTGAGCGCAAAACGGGTCATTTCGCCCCGCCGATACAGGACTGGTGCCGCCGCGCAATGGGCTTGGCGTCCTGCGCATCCGGTGTCACCATCCGCTCACCGGGAAAGGAGCCTGCCATGGCCGAGAACAAAGAGCCCCGCTTCCAGATATTCCGCGGCGCTGACGCTCCCGCGCTGGAAGAGTGCGACTGCATGACTTACGAGGGCGACACACCCAACCTCGTCGCCGCCCAGCCATTGCTGATGGAGGCGATGCAGGTGAGGGGCGAATATGCCGACGTCCCCTACCGCCGCGAGGACATGAGCCTCGCGCGGCTATGGGTGAAGAGCGGTTTCCCGTTGCCGCTCCACAGCCACGACTGCGATTGCCTCTATTACATCGTCGCCGGCTCGATCCGCATGGGCACCGAGACGCTGGCTGCTGGCGACGGCTTCTTCGTCGGCGCCGAAGTGCCCTATGCATACACCGCAGGCCCGGAAGGCGCCGAAGTCCTCGAATTTCGGGGCACCGACCGCTTCAACATCCGCGTCCGGGACAAGCCCCTCAGCGCATGGGAAAAGACCGCCGCGACCTTGCGCGAAGGCCACGCCCGCTGGGCCGACGAAGCGCCGCCGCAGCGCCGGATGCCCGAGAAGGCCTAAACTCAACCCAGCTTCGTGCCTGCCGGAATGGGCCGCCCACGCAGCAGGTCAGCCACGTCCATGGCCGGCTTGCCGGCGCGCTGGATGCGCGTGACCTGCAGCGCCTGTTCCCCACACGCGACCGTCAGGGCATCGTCGAGCGTGCTGCCCGCCTCGCCGGAGCCCTCGACGATCCGCGCCGCCAGCACCTTGTAGCGCTCGCCGTCCAGTTCGAAGAACGCGCCCGGCACGGGCATGAACGCGCGCACCTGACGCTCCACGTCGGTCGCGCTTGCGGTGAAATCGAGTCGCGCTTCGGCCTTGTCGATCTTGCGGGCATAGGTAATCCCGTCCTCCGGCTGCTTCACCGCGCGGTGAACGGCGAGGTCGCGCAAGGTGCCGACCAGCAGCTGCGCGCCCCGGTCCGCAAGTTCGGAGGTCAGTTCCCCGGCCGTCTTCGCGTCGATCGTTGTGCGCAGCGTCGCCAGCATCGGTCCGGTATCGAGCCCGGCTTCCATCTGCATAATGGTGATCCCCGTGGTCGGATCGCCCGCTAGAATCGCCCGCTGGATCGGCGCCGCACCGCGCCAGCGCGGCAGGATCGAGGCATGGATGTTGAGGCACCCGAGGCGCGGCGCATCCAGCACCGCCTGCGGCAGTATCAGCCCATAAGCCGCGACGACGGCAATGTCTGCCTCCAGCGCGGCGAAGGCGGCTTGCTCTTCCGCCCCCTTCAGCGAAACCGGATGGCGCACTTCGATCCCGCGCGCTTCGGCTTCCCGTTGCACCGGCGAGGGCGTCAGTTCCTTGCCCCGCCGCCCGCCGGGACGCGGCGGCTGGGTGTAGGCAGCCACGACCTCGTGCCCCGCCTCGACAAGAGCAACCAGAGCGGGGACCGCAAAATCGGGCGTTCCCATGAAGATGATACGCATGATGTGGGGAACTCCTGAGCGGGCTTTCTAAGATCAGGCGCAGGCCCTATCTCCCGATCCATGGCATCGCAAGAGATCGAGACGCTGACCGCCGCCCTGTCGCGCCTGCCCGGCCTTGGCCCACGTTCGGCGCGCCGTGCCGTCCTGTGGCTGATCAAGCGGCGGGAAACCGCGCTGGTGCAGCTGCTGGAGGCGCTGGACGCCGTGCGCGAGGCGCTCGTCGAGTGCCGGACCTGCGGCAATGTCGATACCACCGACCCCTGCGGCATCTGCGCCGACCCCCGCCGCGACGCACGCTCGATCTGCGTGGTCGAGGAAGTCGCCGACCTCTGGGCGCTTGACCGCGCGCGCCTGTTCACGGGGCGTTACCATGTCCTTGGTGGACGCCTCTCGGCGCTGGACGGCGTCCGCCCCGAAGACCTGGCGATCGACAGCCTGCTGCGCCGGATCGGGGAGGGCGGCATCGATGAAGTCCTCCTCGCGATGAACGCCACGCTCGAAGGCCAGACCACTGCGCACTACATCGCCGAGCGGCTTGAAGGCTTCCCGGTGCGGGTAACGCAACTGGCGCACGGCCTGCCGGTCGGCGGCGAACTCGACTATCTCGACGAGGGCACACTGGCCCAGGCGATCCGCGCTCGTCGTCCTGTCGCCTGACGCGATTTCGGCCTGCGGTGCCTGATCTTGCGAAATCGGGCTTTCGCGATTATCTGGCGCAGATGGCTATCCGCGAAATCCTCGAAGTTCCCGACCAGCGCCTCAAGCAGGTCTCGGCCCCCGTCGAAAAGTTCGACGACGAGCTTAAAACGCTCGTCGATGACATGTTCGAAACGATGTACCACGCTCCCGGCATCGGTCTCGCCGCGATCCAAGTCGGCGTTCCGCTCCGTGTACTGGTGATCGACCTCCAGCCTGACGACGAGGACGCCGAGCCGGAAGTCTGCACGTCGCATGGCGATCACCACCACACGCATCAGCCGACCAAGAAGGAACCCCGGATCTTCATCAATCCGGAAATCCTCGATCCCTCGGACGAGCACATCGTCTATCAGGAAGGTTGCCTCTCGGTCCCCGAGATCTTCGCCGATGTGGAGCGCCCTTCGCGCATCCGCGCACGCTGGCAGGACCTCGACGGCAAGGTGCACGAGGAGGACATGGACGGTCTTCTCGCGATCTGTCTCCAGCACGAGATGGACCACCTCGAAGGTATCCTCTTCATCGACCACCTCTCGCGCCTGAAGCGCCAGATGGCGCTCAAGAAGCTCGAAAAGCTGCGCAAGGCCGCCTGATTTCTTCCGGGGCGTTTCGCGCCCCGGTGGAAAATCGCCGTCGAGGACTGGAGTTCCTGAAATGTTCCGGCTAGGCTGGAGCCATGGAACTTGTAGTCGCCACGATTCTCGCTCTCGTCATCGGCCTCGCTGCAGGCTGGTTTTTCGGTTCGCGCCCGACCGCGCAATGGCGGGCACAAGCCGAAGCGCGTGAGCGTGAGGCACGCGAAGGCGACGCCAAATATTTACGTACTTTCGCCGATCTTGAAGCCGCGCGCGAGCGGGCCGGGCGGGCCGATGCGCTCGAGCAGGCGCTCGACCGCGCACGCACCGACCATGAAGCCCTGACCGAACGCCTGCGCCATGACGGCGCCGCAGCGGTCGAACGTACCCGTGCAGAGCTGACGCAGGTTCTCGATAAGACCCGCACCGAACATGCCGCACGCGTGGACGGGTTGCTGCGTGAACAGCGCGGCTTGTCGGACGAACTTTCGACCCTGCGGGAAAAGTCGGCGAACTTCGATGAGCAGAAGCGCCTGCTGCTCGAAGCGCAGGAAGCCTTGCGCAAGGAGTTCGAGAACGCCGGCGCAAAAGTGCTGGCGGGCGCGCAGGAAGCATTCCTGCGCCGGGCGGGCGAGCGTTTCGAACAGAGCGAGAAAGCCAGCGCCGAACGCCTCAACTCGATCCTCACACCGGTAGGTCAGCGCCTCAAGAGCTACGAGGAACAGGTCGCGGCATTGGAGGCCAAGCGCGTCGATGCCTTCGGCCAGCTGACCGGCCAGATCGAGGCGCTGCGCGTCGGGCAGGAACTGGTGCGCGCGGAGGCCGTCCGGCTCGGCAACTCGCTGCGCAATGCGCCCAAGGCGCGCGGACGCTGGGGCGAACAGCAGCTCAAGAACGTGCTGGAACAGTGCGGGCTGACCGAGCACACCGACTTCGAGACCGAGCAGTCGATCAACACCGAGGAAGGCCGTCTGCGCCCCGATGCGATCGTCCGAATTCCCGGCAACAAGCAACTGGTGATCGACGCGAAGGTCTCGCTCAATGCCTATCAGGATGCCTTCGAGGCCGAGGACGAGGCTGGGCGCCTCGCCTTCATGGGCCAGCACGCGGCATCGATGCGCAACCACATCCAGACGCTCGGCGCCAAGAGCTACCAGAGCCAGTTCGAGAATGCGCCGGATTACGTGATCATGTTCGTGCCCGGCGAACACTTCATCGCAGCCGCCCTCGACCACGATTCGGGTCTTTGGGACTTCGCGTTCGATCGCAAGGTGTTGCTGGCGAGCCCCACGAACCTCGTCGCCATCGCGCGGACCATCGCACAAGTCTGGCAGCAGGAAGGGCTAGCGCGCGAAGCGCGCGAGATCGGCAAGCTCGGCGCCGACCTTTACGACAGCCTTGCGAAGACTCAGGACGACTTGTCCAAGGTCGGCGTGCACATGGGCCGCGCGGTCAACAGCTTCAACGACTTCGCCCGCACTTACGAGGGCAACGTGATGAGCCGCGCCCGCCGTCTCAGTGAAAAGCACATCAAGATCGGCAAGCGAGAAATCTCCGACGATGTCCCCTCGATCGAGGCTGCGCCGCGTTATGCCGATACCGGCGTTCAGATCGAGGATAATAGCGAGGAAGCCGTCGAGGCTGCGGAGGCTGCGGAGTAAGTCACCAGATCAAGCGTATATCGTCGTCGTCATTCCCGCGAAGGCGGGAACCCATCTTCTGACGGCGCCGATCGAACCTGCGTCAGATGGTTTCACGATGAGGGCGGGTGCCTCGATTTGATGGTCTGACGTGATCTACCCTTCGTCATTGCGAGCGCAGCGAAGCAATCCAAGGCGGCTCAAGACTACTTTGGATTGCTTCGCTGCGCTCGCAATGACTATTCTACGTAAAGTGTAATGCTCTTGAGACACTCGGCTCAGTCTACCGCGCGTGTAAGTTCGGCGGTGTGGCCGCTTGACTGCAGGATCATGCGCTTGCCCTCTACGGTTACCCGCGGCGTCGCGGCGAGCAGGGCGCTGACGGCATTGCCCTGTTCCCATGAGGAACTAGGACAGACGGCTTCGGTCTGGTCGAAAGGCCCGGCGATCAGGCGTTCCGCCTCCATCCGCCAGGGTCCCTTGAGCCGGTTGCAGCCGACCTGCACCAGAAGGTGCTCGCCTTCGAACGCGACTTGAGCGCTAGCGTCCTCAGGGGCGCGACCGTCGATCGCGGCGAAGTGCCATTGGCTGCCCACCCAGTTTTCTCCCGCAGGACCGCGCTGGGTGAGGTGCCCCGCGTCGGAGCATCCAGCCAGCAGGAGCGGACAGAGAAGGAGGGCGAGTCGTCGCATCACCCATCGAGTCTTACGCCCGAGAGGTGAGGATGGGATGAACGCGGAGTTTCAGGAACTCCGCAGATGCGCGAGTGCCTCGTAGGCAAGAACCGCGCCCGCGACGGCGGCGTTTAGGCTGTCGGCGCGGCCCAGCATCGGCATGGTAACGCGCAGGTCGCAGGCTTGCTCGTAATCGGCCGGAAGCCCCTGCGATTCGTTGCCGACCATGAGGAAGCACGGCGCAGCATAAGGCGCCTGCCGATAGTCGGTCGGGTCGCGCAGCGAGGCCGCAACCAGTTGGCCGTCACCGCCGCGCAGCCAGTCCTGGAATTCCTCCCAGCGCGCGATGGCGATCTTCTGGGTAAAGATCGCGCCCATGCTGGCGCGTACCGCCTCGACCGAGAACGGATCGGCGCAATCGTCGATGAGGATGAGGCCGCCCGCACCCACGGCGTCGCCGGTGCGCAGCATGGTGCCGAGATTGCCCGGATCGCGCAGCGCCTGCGCCACCAGCCAGATCGGCGAACTGGCTCGGTCGAGGTTCGCGAGGCGCGTGTCGAATTCGGCGAAGACGCCCGCGACGGCCTGCGGATTATCCTTGCCGGTGACTTTGGCGAGGATTTCCACGTCCATCTCGACGATCTCTCCGCCCGCCGCCGCGACGGCGGTTTCGAGCGCATCGAGCAGCGGATGCGGATCGCGGCCGATGGCCATGACCAGCATCTCCGGCAGCACGCCGCATTCGCGCGCGTCGGTGAGCAGGCGCAGGCCTTCCGCCAGAAAGCGCTTCTCGCGCTTGCGGTGCTTCTTGTCGCGAAGCGAGCGCAGGAACTTGACGAGGGGATTGGAAAAGCCGGTGATCGTGCGGCGTTCGATGCCGCCCGGCGAATAGGGGGTGCTCACTCTTCGCCGAAGCCGTCGCGTACCAGACCCGCCAGAACCGCCAGCGCGGCGTCGGCGCCGTTGCCTGAACAGGCGATTTCGATGGTGTCGCCCTTGGCCGCACCGAGCATCATCAGGCCGAGGATCGAGCCGCCTTCAGCGGACATTCCGTCCTTGCTGACCGTCACCGAAACCCCGCCCGGCAGATCGGCGACGTGGCCGACGAACTTGGCGCTGGCGCGGGCATGGAGGCCGCGCTTGTTGACGATCAGCACCGAATCGCGACAGTCGATCATGCGTCCTGACCCAGATATTCGCTGGCGATCGTGATGTAGTTGCGGCCCGCATCCCGCGCGGCGGCGACCGCTTCGCGCACCGGCATGCAGCCGCGCGCCTTGGCGAGGCGGATCAGCATCGGCAGGTTGATCCCGGCGATCACTTCGACCTTGCCAGCCTGCATCAGCGAGATCGCGAGGTTGGAGGGCGTGCCGCCGAACAGGTCGGTGAGGACGATCACGCCTTCGCCGCTGTCCACCTTTTCAATGGCGTCGGCGATTTCGGAGCGGCGGCGTTCCATGTCGTCGTTCGGGCCGATACAGACGGTCTCGACATCGGCCTGATCGCCGACGACGTGTTCCATCGCGTGTACGAACTCCTCGGCGAGATTGCCGTGAGTAACCAGAATCATGCCGATCATGCCGGGAGTGCGCTCCGAAATTCCTGCAATCGCACCCGGTTCATGTCTCTATTTTCCACGCCGCAGACCCCCTTCGAGAAGATCCGCCGCCCGTGAGCCCAGGTTGCGGTGCAGCAATGTGGGCGAAAATCCCGATTGACGCAAGACCGCTGCGATCTGTTCTGCGGTGAATACCGAACGATGTTTCCCTCCGGTACAGCCGAAGGCGATGTGGACATAGGCTTTGCCCTGTGCCCGGTAGCGGGGAAGCAGCAGGAGGATGAGATCGCGGATGCGGGCGAAGGCCTCGTCCCAGGCCGGGTCCTTGCGGATATAGTCGCCTACAGGCGCGTCCTGCCCCGTCTGAGGGCGCAGTTCGGTGTCCCAGTGCGGGTTGTCGAGAAAGCGCATGTCGAAGACGAGGTCGGCGACTGGCGGCATCCCGCGAGAGAAACCGAAGCTGGAGACGGTGACGGTGAGTTCGTCGGCGGTGCTCTCGGCGAAACGCTCGCGAATCGACCGCTGCAGGTCGTTGGAGGTGAATTCGGTGGTCTCGATCAGCAGGTCCGCCCAGCGGCGCAGCGGCGCCAGCAGTTCGCGTTCCGCCCGGATGCCGGTGGAGACCGGCGCATCGGCGGCGAGGGCATGGCGGCGGCGCGTTTCGTTGTAGCGGCGTTCGAGTTCCTTGCTGGAGCAGTCGAGGAACATCGTGGTGATTTCGAGGTCGCGGCGTTCGCTGAGGCTTTTGACCTGCGCGATCACGCGCTCGGGATCGAAGCCCCGGGTACGCGAATCGAAACCGATGGCGAGCGGCGTGGGATCGCCTTCGGGGGCGCCGTCGATGAGCGCTTCGAGCATGCGGACCGGGAAATTGTCGACGATTTCCCAGCCAAGGTCTTCCAGCACGCGCAAGGCCGTCGTCTTGCCCGCACCCAGCATGCCCGTAACCAGCAGCAAGCGCTGCGGATTTCCCACTTTAGTCCCCATCGTCGCTATCTGCGCCTTGCCGCCGGGAAAGGGAAGGGGCCAAAAGGCCGTCCCCGCCGTGCGAGGGGCTTTATACAGGCAGCCCGTAGCGTTGCAGGGCAAGTTCCGCCTTGATCGCGAGCACCGCGTCGTGCGGTGCAAGGCGGATGAGGGGCGCCTCGACGCCGCTGATTGCGATGCTCTCAGCCTTTTCGATGTAGCGCGGTGCGGAGCCGTCGAGATGCAGGACGAGCGCGACCGCGACTTTCTCGGTGCAGTCGTGCGGGACCAGCCCGAGGTTGCGGACTTCCAGCAGGCCGCGTGTGTGGGGGTGGGGGCTGGCGAAGAGCCATCCGTCGCAAGCTTCGAGCATCACGGAGTCGTCACCGACCAGCATTGCGCCCCGGTCGATCAGGGCCAGCGCAAGGCTGGATTTTCCCGAGCCCGGAGCGCCTTCGATCAGGATGGCGCGGTTGCCGATGGCAACGCAGGTCGATTGGCGGGCTTCGGCGCTCATGCCTCGTTCTCCCAGCGCGGCAGGGAGATGACCAGCCGTGCGCCGGGCTGGCCGTCGGTGCGGTCGGTGGCGATCAGGCGGCCGAAGTGCGCTTCCACGATGGTGCGCGCGATGGCGAGGCCGAGGCCGCTGTGCGTGCCGAATTCCTCGCGGGAGGGGCGCAGCGAGTGGAAGCGTTCGAACACGCGCTCGCGCGATGCCTCGGGGATGCCGGGGCCGTGGTCGGCGACGGCGATCTTCACGCGGTTGTCGATGTGCGACACGGTGATCTCGATCGGGCCGTCCGGGGGTGAGAACGACACGGCATTGTCGATGAGGTTCTGCAGGACGCGTTCGAGGCGCGGCGGGTCGCCGGGGACGGTCAGTTCGGCATCCTCGATCGTCACGGTGACCGGGCTGGAGCCGTTGACGCCGCGCTGGTCGCGCTCGGCGACGAGGTTCTGGACGAGGCGGCCCATGTCCAGCGGCTCGAACGTGGTGCGGCTGAGCTGGGCGTCGATGCGGCTTGCGTCTGCGATCTCGGTGACGAGAAAGTCGATCCGGCGCACGTCGTCCTCCGCGATGCCGAGGAGCTGGCGGCGCAAGTCGGGCTGGTCGACCCGGTCGAGCGTTTCCAGCGCGCTGCGCAGGGAGGTCAGGGGGTTCTTGAGCTCGTGGGCGACATCGGCGGCGAAGCTCTCGACCGCGTCGATTCGCTGGCGCAGGGCGCCGCTCATGTCGGAGATGGCGCGGGCGAGGAGGCCGATTTCGTCGCGACGGTCGGGGAGGCGCGGGACGATGACGCTGCGGTCGCGGCCGAGGCGCACGCGCACGGCGGCCCGCACCAGCTTGCGCAGCGGCTCGACGATGGTGCGGGCGAGGAACAGCGAGAGCAGGATCGAGACGCCCAGCGCGCCGCCGACGATGATGGCGAGGGTCTGGCGCGCCATGCGCACGTTCTCGGTGATGTCGCGGGCGTTGCGGGTCACCAGCAGCGCGGAACCGTCGGTGCCGACGGGGGTGGCGGCGATGATGACGGGGGTGCGGTCGGGCGCGGCCTTGTGGTTGATCCAGGTTTCCCGGCCGACCAAAGCTGCGCGGACTTCGGGCCAGCCGCGCGCGCTGGTGTCGCTCGGGTCGCGGTAATCGGCGATTTCCGGGGCGCCGAGGATGAAGTCCATCCCCCGGTCGAGCATCCGCGCGGCGTCCTGCAGCCAGGGTTCGGAGGCCGGATCGATCAGGCGATAGGAGGGCGGGGCCAGCGTGAAGCTGTCGCCTACGAGTTCGCCACGGCTGTCGAACAGGCGCAGGCGCAGATCCTGCTCCGTGCCGATGCGGGTGATCAGCGCGAGCCGACCGGCGGAACTTTCGTCGGCAAGCGCGTCGGCGGTGATCTCCGCCTCGGACTTGGCGAGCCGGTAGCGCTCGGCGAGCAGTTCGTTGCGATAGCTGTCGATATAGAACAGGCTGCCGGCCATCAGGGCCAGGGCGATGAAGTTGACCGCGAGGATGCGCGCGGTCAGCGATACGCGCCAAGACAGGAGCAATCGCACCGGACGTCGCCGGCGGGAGCGGGATCGCTCAGCCATCGGCGAAGGAGTAGCCGGCGCCGTAGAGCGTGTCGATCGCGCCGAATTCGGGATCCACGGCGCGGAACTTGCGGCGCAGGCGCTTGATGTGGCTGTCGATGGTCCGGTCGTCCACGTAGACGTCGTCGCTGTAGGCGGCGTCCATCAGCTGGTTGCGGCTTTTCACGACGCCCGGGCGCAGCGCCAGGGCTTCGAGGATCAGGAATTCGGTGACGGTGAGCGAGACGGGCTTGCCGTCCCAGGTGACCTGATGCCGCGCCGGATCGAGCGCAAGCCTGCCGCGCAAGACGGGGTCGGGCATGTCTGCCCCGGAGGCTTCCTCGGGCGGCGCCTTGGCCAGTTCGCTGCGGCGCAGGATGGCCCGGATGCGCGCGACGAGCAGGCGCTGGCTGAAGGGCTTGGCGATGTAGTCGTCGGCGCCCATCGCAAGGCCCAGCGCCTCGTCCGGCTCTTCGTCCTTGGACGTCAGGAAGATCACCGGAAGCGACGACTGCGCGCGTAGCACCTTGAGCAATTCGAGGCCGTCCATGCGCGGCATCTTCACGTCGAAGATCGCCAGGTCGGGCGGGTTCTCGAGGAGAGCCTTCAGCGCCGTTTCGCCGTCCGCGTAGACGCGCGTGGCGAAACCTTCGGCATGAAGGCTGATCGACAAGGTGGTGAGGATGTTGCGGTCGTCATCGACGAGCGCGATCGTCTGCTGGCGCGGCGTGACGGCAGGAGCCACGGGCGGCAGGAGCGGCGTATCGTCGGCAGGAGCATTCAAAGGATCTGCCATGGGCGCGGCGACGGTGCTTTCTGCTGCATGGGCGAGCCTGACTAGCGGCTCTGTCTGCGCATGGCAAATTCTCGCGGTGCGGGGACTAAATGTCAGGTCCAACAACCCTTGATGGTTTCAATTGAAGTCAATTTGACGGAAAAGAGACTGCCGCTTAGTCGGCGGCACGATTCTTGCGCAGGAATCGACTTAGCGTCAGCGGGAATACCCGTAGCGACGCCATCTTTTGGAGGAGATGACATTGACCACCCTTAACCATCCGCTCTCGAAACAGGGCATAGAGACGAAGGCCCAGATCTTCGCGAACCTCGGTACGGCCCCTCTGGTCGAGCATGCGGTGAAGAACGGGGAGGGCGTGCTTTCGGCCGATGGTCCCTTCGTCGTCGCCACGGGCAAGCACACCGGCCGCTCGGCGAAGGACAAGTTCATCGTCAAGGACGCCGAGACGGAAGGCACCGTATGGTGGGGCAAGACCAACGTGCCGATGACGCCGGAGCACTTCGCGGCGCTCAAGGAGGATTTCCTCGCGGCGCTGGGTGAGAAGGACACGCTCTACGTCGCCGACCTGTTCGGCGGTTCGCAGCCGGAACACCGCGTCAACGTGCGCGTGATCAACGAGTTCGCGTGGCACAACCTGTTCATCCGCACCCTGCTGGTGCGTCCGACCGCGACCGAGCTGGAGGGCTTCGCGCCGGAATACACCATCATCGACCTGCCGAGCTTCCGCGCCGATCCCGCGCGCCACGGCTCGCGTTCGGAAACGGTGATCGCGGTGAACTTCACCGAGAAGCTGATCCTGATCGGCGGCACCGCCTATGCGGGCGAGATGAAGAAGTCGGTCTTCGGCATCCTCAACTACCTGCTGCCGGTGAAGGGCGTGATGCCGATGCACTGCTCGGCCAACATCGGCCCGGACGGCGATACGGCGGTGTTCTTCGGGCTTTCGGGCACCGGCAAGACCACGCTTTCGGCCGACGCCTCGCGCACGCTGATCGGCGATGACGAGCATGGCTGGTCGGACACCGCCGTGTTCAACTTCGAGGGTGGCTGCTACGCCAAGATGATCCGCCTGTCCGAAGAGGCCGAGCCGGAAATCTACGCCACCACCCGCCGCTTCGGCACGGTGCTGGAGAACGTCGTGATCGACCCGGTGACCCGCAAGATCGACCTCGACGACAACTCGTTGGCGGAGAACAGCCGCGGTTCCTATCCGATCGACTTCATTCCGAACTGCTCGGAGAAGAACCTCGGGCCGGTGCCGCAGAACCTGATCTTCCTCACGGCCGACGCTTACGGCGTGCTGCCTCCGATCGCGCGGCTGACGCCCGATCAGGCGATGTATCACTTCCTCTCGGGCTACACCGCGCGCGTCGCGGGCACCGAAATCGGCGTGACCGAGCCGGAAGCGACGTTCTCGACGTGCTTCGGCGCGCCGTTCATGCCGCGTCATCCCTCGGTCTACGGCAATCTCCTCAAGGAGCGCATCGCCAAGGGCGGCGTGAAGTGCTGGCTGGTGAATACCGGCTGGTCGGGCGGCAAGGCGACCATGGAAGGCATCAAGCGCATGCCGATCAAGGCGACCCGCGCGCTGCTCAATGCCGCGCTCGACGGCAGCCTGAACGATGCCGAGTTCCGGGAAGATCCGAACTTCGGCTTCGAGGTTCCGGTGGCGGTGCCGGGCGTCGATACCAAGCTGCTCGACCCGCGCGGTGCGTGGGCTGACGGCGCGGAGTACGACAAGACCGCGCAGACGCTGGTGAAGCAGTTCATCGACAACTTCGAGCAGTTCGAAGAGCACGTCGACGAGGGCGTGCGCAAGGCGGCTCCCGTCGCAGCCTGAGGCTGGCTCGACAGTATGAAGAAAACCCCCGGGATTGCGATCCCGGGGGTTTTGAAAATAACGATGACGAGTGCAGGCTTTGGGGTTAGGGCCCCTAGGGCTGCACGGTTTCCGGGACGATGAGCGGCGCTGCAGTTTCCGGCGTGCTCGTCTTCGGGGCGACGGCTTCCGGCGTCGTTGCCTCCGGAACGGTGCTCTCGGCCGCCGGCGCTTGCGGGGCCACTGCCTTCGAAGGCTTCGCCTTGCCCCCTGCCGTCTTCATGCCCGGGCCGTAGACCGGCACGACGTCCGGCGTGACCCGCCCGTGCAGCGCGTCGATCTCGGCCTTGCGTTGGCGCAGGTAAAGTTCACGGTATGTCGTGTAAGGGTCGTCTTCCTTACGGATGCTGTTGATTTCCTCATCGAAGGCAGCGCGTTCGCCTAGTTGGTCGAGGATGACCGAAGGGGTCGCCACCACCGCCTTGTTGAAAGGACTACCCACCACCACGGGCAGGAATGCCTTGTCCACGGTATCGCCTATCACGTCGCGCAGCGTGGTCGGGCCGATGATCGGCAGATAGAAGAACGGCCCCGGGCCGATCCCGTAATACCCGAGGAGATCGGCGAATCCGTTGGGGCGGTAAGGCAGATTGAACGGCTTGCGCTTGGCCATGTCGACGAGGCCTGCCACGCCGATCGTGCTGTTGATCGCGAAGCGGCCCGCCGTTTCCGCGGCTTTCCCGGGTTTGAGCTCCAGCAGATACGCGATGAACACCACCGGTTCGCCGAGATTCGAGAAGAAATTGCGCAGGCCCTGCCGCACGGGCTTGGGGAGCCCCTTGTTGTAGGCCTTGGCGACGGGTTCGATCACGGCCGCATCGACGGCCTGAGTCACCGCGAACGACTGGATGTTGATCTTTTCCAGGGGATCGCCGGGAGGCGCCCGTCTGCGGCGGGTGACGACGATGTCCGGTCCGGTATCGGTGCCAACGGCGTCCGGGACGGTCGGTGCCACGGCGGGAGGCACGATGATCGGCGCATCGCCGGGTATCGCGATGGTGCCGCTAGTCGCAGGCGGCGATATCGGCACATCGGTCGGGACACCTTGTACCGGCACAACCGTTGGCGGGACGGTGTCGGCGGCCGGCATAGCGCTGTCGGACGTTGTGGCGGGCTGCGATACGGGAACCGGCCCCCCGCCCGTCGGAACACCGGCTTCGGGGGCGACGGCACTTATCATCACCGCGACAGCGGCGGCAGTGAGGCTCATGAACTAGTCCTTGCCAGCAGACACTACGAGGGTGCCTGCGTCATCAATCTACACCACGCCTCAGGCAGCCCCAACCATACTCAAGGTGTATTCGAGCGCTAGGGTGCATCGGGCTATACGTCAATCGCACACCCGGCGCCTCGTCCAACGGATCAGGCAACCGGGCGTCAGGGTGAAGACGCTTTCAAGGCTTTCTTTCCGCACCTCTTCGCCTCATATTTCTATCGTCCATCATTGGAGTGAGACACATGGGACTTTTCGACGGCATTCTCGGTCAGGTCAGCGAACACGCGGACGTGACCAATCTCGCGACGAAGCTGGGGCTCGATCCGGCCGTGGCGGAAAAGGCGATTGCCGCACTCGGCATCGCGCACCAGCAGGACGGTGACACCGCGCAGCTGGCGGCGGAGCGCAGCGGCCTCGACGTGGGCACGATCCAGCAGCTGATCAGCCAGATCGGCGGCGAGGGTTCGCTGACCCAGTTCGCCAGCGCCATCGCCTCCGACCCCGGCAAGGCGGCCAGCTTCTTCGACAAGGACGGCGACGGCAGCGTCATGGACGACCTCGCCGGCATGGCGAAGGGCCTGTTCGGCAAGTCGTGAACCTATCTGCCCTCCCGGATTCCGTCCGGGAGGGCAGCGTACCTACTACTTCTTCTTCGTAGCGATATATTCGCTGACGTTCTGCGCCAGCACGTCGAGCGGCACGTTGCCACCGTCCACGATCGTCTGGTCGTAGTCGCGCAGATCATAGGCCGAGCCCAGCGCATCCTGCGCGCGCTTGCGCTGCGCCACGATCTGCGAGTGGCCCATCTTGTAGCCGCAGGCCTGACCCGGCCATGAGCAGTAGCGGTCCACCTCGTTCACCACTTCCTCGCGCTTGTTGCCGTTCTTCTCCATGAAGAAGCGCACCGCCTCCTCGCGCGTCCAGCCCTTGGCGTGAAGGCCGGTGTCCACCACCATGCGACAGGCGCGGAACGCCAGTGACTGCAGGTAGCCCAGCCGTCCGACCGGATCGTCGTCATAGGCGCCGAGTTCGTCGGCCAACTGCTCGCCGTAGAGCGCCCAGCCTTCGGAATAGGCGTTGAACGCCAGGATCGAGCGGATCAGCGGCAGGCGGTTGGCATATTCGCCCTGCCAGACGTGGCCGGGGATCGCCTCGTGGTGGACGAGGGTGGGCAGGTCGTACTTGCGGTGCAGGTCGGTGCTGCGCAAGTTGATCCACATCTTGCCGGGTACGGTGCCGTCCTTGGAGCCCGCGCCGCCATAAGCCGTTGGCGCGCCGGGCTCTTCGGAGAGCGGCAGGCGGCGGACCTCGACATTGCCGGGCACGAGTTCGCGGAAGGCGCGCGGCATCTGCGCGCGTATCCAGTCGACGCGCTTCTGGATGAACGCGAGGATCTCGGCGCGCCCCGGGTCGCCCTCGGCGAACAGGAAGCGCTTGTCCTCGCCCAGCGCGGTCATCCGGGCGCCGACGGTGCCGGTGGTATAGCCGAGCGACTTCAGGATAGGGTCCATCCGGGCATGCAACTCGGCGAGTTCCTGCAGGCCGCGCTGGTGGACGTCCTCGGGCGGCACGCGGGTCGTGGTGCTGGCGCGCAGTGCCCAGGCGTAATATTCGGAGCCTTGCGGCCTTTCGCGCATGCCGGGATCGCTCTTCGCGAGCCCGCGCTGGCGCTGGAGTTCGGCAAGCTGGCGCTCCAGCGCAGGCATGACGTCGGCGGCGATGATGCGGCGGGCGTCGGTGGCCCAAGTGCCGCTCATCTTGCCCGTACGCCCGGCGATCGAGGCGGCGAGGCTGCCGCCGTCCTTGCGCGCGTCGGCGATCGTGCTGGTCATCTGCGCGATGGCGCGGTCGAGCAGGAAGTCTGGCGGCACCAGGCCTTTGGCGGCGGCATCGATGATCCGGCCGCGCTCGCCGTCGAGCTGGTCGTCCAGTTGCGACAGGCGCGCGATCCACGCATCGGCGTCGGCAGGCGTGTTGACGGGATGGTCGGCATCGAGGAAGCGCGGGGCATCGAGATAGGCGCCGACGTTCTGGATGACGACGTAAGGCGTATTGCGCCAGCCGCCCACCGCGACGTCGCCATAAGGCAGCGCGAAACCCTCCAGCGCGGTGGCGAAGGCGCTTTTCACTACGGCGATGCTGGTGCGCGTGGAGTGGTCGAGCCCCTTGGCGTTGAACGCCTCGATCCGGGCGAGGCCCTTGCGCAAGGTGGCGGCATAGGCATCGCGCCCGGCCTGCGAGCGGTCCTCCATGCGCGAACGCAAGGCGTGGTGAGCGCCGGTATCGACTCCGAGCCCGGTGGCGCTTTCGGGCACGTGGTCGAGGAGGCTCCAGGCGATCTCGTCAAGCAGCGCGGCGGCATCGGGCCGCGCGGGAGAAGTCGCGAAAGCGCGGGCCGGCAGGGCGGCGGCGGCGGTTCCGGCCGCGAGCAGGTGGATCGCGCTACGGCGGGAAATCGAATGGGAGGTGTGGCTCATGCCCGGACGATGGCGAGGCGGTTCGCGGGTGTCAAACCGCTGGATGGGGTGGGGTGTCCTGCTTTCAGAGCACACCGCTCATGCTGAGCTTGTCGAAGCACCGGGCCATGCGCCCAGCCTATGGGCCTTCGACAAGCTCAGGCTGAGCGGGGATGGAGAAGCTGAAGTACGAGACGGTTCGCCTTCCCGCGATCTTGCTCTAGGACAGCGCCATGGACATCGCTCTCTCGCTTCTCGTGCTCACCGTCATCGCGCTCGTGCTGGGAGCGATCGCGCTGCTGCGGCGCGGCGGCTACCGCAAGCAGGCGGTGCTGATGCTGGTGCTGGCAGGGGTGATGATCGTCAACATCGCGATCTGGACGCTACCGGGCCGCGATGGCCGGTCGCTGTCGAGCGAGGCGAAAAAGGAACAGGCGCCGGAGTGATGCTCCGACGCCTGCGATGAATTTTCCTGACCTGACGGATTACTTGATCGGGCAATCCGGCGCGAGGCGCATGTCGAGGTAGTTGTCGACCGAGCGCATCAGTTCGGGCGTCTCGTGCTCGAAGAAGTGGTTCGCGCGCGGGATTTCGTCGTGATGGATGGTGATGTGCTTCTGCGTGCGCAGCTTGTCGACCAGCTTCTGCACCGCGTTCGGCGTGACGACCGTATCGCCGGTGCCCTGGATGATGATGCCCGAAGCCGGGCAGGGCGCGAGGAACGAGAAGTCGTACATGTTGGCCGGCGGCGCCACCGAGATGAAGCCGCGAATCTCCGGACGGCGCATCAGCAACTGCATGCCGATCAGCGCGCCGAACGAATAGCCCGCGATCCAGGTGGTCGAAGCCTCGGGATGGATCGACTGCACCCAGTCGAGCGCCGCCGCCGCATCGGACAGTTCGCCGATGCCGTTGTCGAAGCTGCCCTGGCTGCGGCCGACGCCGCGGAAGTTGAAGCGCAGCGTCGCGAAACCGCGCGCCACGAAGGTCTTGTACATGTGCTGGGTGATGCGGTCGTTCATCGTGCCGCCCGCCTGCGGGTGCGGGTGGAGGATCATCGCCACCGGCGCGCGCGGGCGCGTTGCGGGCTGGAAACGACCTTCGAGACGACCTTCGGGACCGGGGAAGATGACTGCGGGCATAGGTGTTTGCGGCCTGACTTGTTGAAACTCCCGCGAGTCGCTGTGCAGCGATCCGTCGCGGGAGTGGAAAAGAGGAAGGTTGGCTATATAGAAATATTCGTCCCAAAAACAACTTCGCAAGCAATGTCTCAGGCAATGGCCCTCCCGAACATCTATCTCGACCACGCGGCGACCACGCCGATGATGCCCTGTGCACGCGACGCCTGGCTGGAGGGAGCGGCGATCTGGGCCAATCCGTCGAGCCCCCACGCGGCCGGTCGCGGTGCCCGCGCGGCGCTGGAGGATGCCCGCGCGCGGGTTAAGGCGGCGCTGGACTGGCAGGGCGAGGTGATCTTCACTTCGGGTGCCAGCGAGGCGCTGGCGCTGGGTCTCGGCCGGGCCAAGGCGGAGCGGCGTCTGGTCTCGGCGGTGGAGCATGATGCGGTATTCCGCGCGGCGCCGGATGCGCAGGTCATTCCCGTCCGCGAGGGCGAGGTGGATCGCGAGGCGCTTGCCGCTGCGCTTGCCGGGGCTGGACGGGCGGTGGTCGCGGTTCAATCGGTCAATTCCGAGACGGGGACGGCGCTGCTGTCCTATGCGGACAATCTATTGGCGGAGCAGGTGCGTGAGAGTGGCGGCCTGTTCCTTGCCGATTGCTCGCAGTCGGCGGGGAAGTCCGCTTTGCCCGATGCCGACATGGTGGTGCTTTCGGCGCACAAGCTGGGCGGCCCGATCGGCATTGGGGCGCTGCTGGTGCGCGACTTCGCGATGATCGAGCCCAGCGGCGGTCAGGAGCGCGGCTACCGCGCGGGGACTGAGAACCTGCCGGGCGCGCTGGGTTTCGCGGCGGCGCTGGAGGCGGGCGGCGTCGAAAGCTGGGCCACCAGCGCGGAGCAGCGCTTTGATTTCAGGAACCGACTGTCCGAACATGGGGAAGTAATCCAGCCCGGCGTGCAATGCTGGCACATCTTCGCCGTTGCCGCGCCTAAGATTTCTGCGACGGCAATGCTGATCCGCATGGATGCCAAGGGTTTCGCGATCTCGGCCGGAAGCGCCTGTTCGTCGGGCACGCTCAAGCAGAGTCGGGTGCTGCAGGGCTTCGGTATCGATCCCGATACGGCAAAGCGCACGGTCCGCATCTCGCTGGGCTGGAGCACGACGCCCGACGAACTGGACGCCTTCGCACAGGCCTGGGCCGAGGTGAACGCATGATCTACCTCGATTATCAGGCGACCACGCCGCTCGCCCCCGAAGCGCGCGAGGCGATGCTGCCCTGGCTGGCCGGGCCGGAGTGGGAGCGCGGCGCGGGAGGTTTCGCCAACCCGCATAGCCCTCATCGCCCGGGCCGGGCTGCTGCCGCCGCCGTCGAGGTGGCCCGCGCGCAAGTCGCCGCGCTGATGCCGCCGGGCGGCAGGGTGATCTTCACCTCGGGGGCGACCGAGGCGATCAACCTTGCAATCCTCGGCAGCGGTGCAAGCCGCCTCGCGGTCTCGGCGATCGAGCATGCGGCGGTGCTCGATACCGCGCGCAGCGTCGATGCCGACCTGACCGTGCTGCCGGTCGATAGCGAGGGTCTCGTCGACGGCGAGGTGCCTATGGGAAATGCCGATCTCGTCGCGGTTATGCAGGTCAACAACGAGATCGGAACCGTCCAGCCGGTCGACCGTCTCGCCGAGCGGGCGCAGGCTGCCGGTGCGCTGTTCCTGTGCGACGCGGTGCAGGGCGTTGGCAAGGTCAGGGTGCCGCTGGGTGCCGCTATGGTAGCGTTGAGTGCCCATAAATTCCACGGTCCGAAGGGCATCGGCGCGCTGTGGCTGCGTGATGGGCTCGACCTCAAACCACTGATCCGCGGCGGCGCGCAGGAGCAGGGACTGCGCTCGGGAACGCTGAGCCCGATGCTCTGCGCAGGCTTCGGCGCGGCCGCGAAGCTGGCGAAAGAACGCATGGAGGAGGATGCCGTTCACGTTGCCGGTCTGTGGGAGCGGGCGAGGGAAATTCTTTCACGCTGGACACTTAACGGATCGGCGACGCAGCGCTGGCACGGCAATCTCAACGTGCGCCTCGACGGACTGGACGTCGCGCGGCTGATGTCGGACCTGCGCGACCTCGCCTTTTCGGCAGGATCGGCCTGCGCCAGCGGATCGGGTAGACCGAGCCACGTGCTGCAGGCACTGGGTCTTTCGGATAGGGATGCCAAAAGCTCTATCCGTCTGGGATTCGGGCGATATAGTGAACTAAGGGAAATTGAGGATGCCTGCGCCAGAATAGAAGCCGCTGCGGCGGCGCAGGGAGTATAACTTGGTTGATGTCCTGTTTGTGAATATCGACGGATCGCGGGTTTCGGCGCAGGCCGAGCCGGGATCGCGCCTGCTGGAAGTGGCTCAGAACGCCGGGATGCCGCTCGAAGGAACGTGCGAGGGCCAGATGGCCTGCTCGACCTGCCACGTGATCATTTCGCCCGACTGGTTCGATAAGCTGGTCCCGGCTTCGGACGACGAGGAGGACATGCTCGACCTCGCCGCCGGGGTGACGCGCACCAGCCGGCTCTCCTGCCAGATCCAGCTGACGGATGCGCTGGACGGGATCGCGGTGCGCATCCCCGGCGTCGTCAGGGACATGCAGATCGGCTGACCCTCATCAATCGGCCGAAGAGCGCCCCCGCCAGCGCAGCACCGCCCAGCGAATGGCGAGGCCGACGAGGCCCAGCGGAATCGCAACTGCGCCCAGCATGATCAGCATGGCGACGATCGTGCCCAGTACCGAACCGACGCTGCCCAGCGCTCCCCGGATCGGCGCGAGGAAGCCGCCACTAGCGGGCGATCCCGCTTCGTAAGTCAGGTTCACGCGGCTGAAGTTCACGCGGTTCTGCATTTCCGCCAGCCAGCTGCGCGCCTGATCGATTTCCTCGTTCACTTGCGCGACGCCGCGCTCGGCCTCGACCAGTTCGGCGACGGTGCCCTTGCGCGTGGCGAGCACTTCCATCAGCCGGTCGCGCAGCACCGTGCGGGCGCGAAGCCGCGCTTCGGTATCGACCATCTGCTTCGACAAGTCCTCGCCCGAGATGCCGCCGGACACCTGGGAGCCACCGGCGCTCCCCGCGACCCGGCCGAGTTCCGCCCCGAAAGCGCGTGCACGCGGTGCGGCGACTGCCAGCGACAGCGAGCCTGAAGCGTAGTTCCCCTCTGCGCTACCCTGTTTCATGTCGAGGATCTGGCACTGCGTCGGTCCCATTCGCTCGCACATGTCGGCCTGCTTGCGCTGGACTTCGGCGATGCGGTCGGCCGGCAGGCGATATCCGTATTCGTAGATATAGGCGATGCGAGGGGCGTTGGGTGCGCTGACGGAGATCGCTTCGGACTTCTTGCCCTCCGCGCTCTGTCCGGCCGTCGGCGGCTCCTCGCGGATGTCCACGGTGGTCGCCTGCTGTTCGGAAGCAGGCTCGCTGCCGCAGCCGGAAATCGCGGTGGCGAGAAGGATCGGCAGCAGCAGCGAACGGCGCATCTTCATCCTCTTGAAACTCCCGCGATTCGCGTTCGAAGCTATCTCAGTCGCAAGTTCTGGAAAACGGCCGAAATCGGCTTTGGCCCCGGGCAGGGCGCTGCTAGTGTCCCGCCACCATGGTGACCACGACAGACGACGAATCCGATCCCTTCGACGCCATCGTCGATGCGCCCTTCGATGCGGCGCTGTCCGAGCGCTATCTCGTATATGCGCTGTCCACCATCACCGCGCGCTCTCTGCCGGACCTTCGGGATGGCTTGAAGCCGGTCCACCGCCGCCTGCTCTGGGCGATGCGGCAGCTCAAGCTGGACCCGGCCAGCGCCTACAAGAAGTCCGCCCGCGTCGTCGGCGACGTCATCGGTAAGTACCACCCGCATGGCGACGCCTCGGTCTACGACGCGATGGTGCGTCTCGCGCAGGATTTCTCCCTGCGCTATCCGCTGGTGCAGGGCCAGGGCAACTTCGGCAACATCGACGGCGATAATGCGGCGGCCTACCGCTACACCGAAGCGCGCCTGACCAAGACGGCGATCCAGCTCATGGCCGGGCTGGACGAGGGCACCGTCGATTTCATCCCGACCTACAATGGCGAGGAAAGCGAGCCGGACATCTTCCCCGGCATTTTCCCGAACCTGCTGGCGAATGGCGCGACCGGCATCGCGGTGGGCATGGCGACGTCGATCCCCAGCCACAACGTCGCCGAGATCATCAACGCCACGCTGCTGCTGATCGACAATCCCCATGCCGAGCATGCGCAGTTGATGGAGGTCTTCAAAGGCCCCGACTTTGCGACCGGCGGCCTCGTTGTCGACAGCCCCGAGGCGATCAGCCATGCTTACGAGACCGGCAAGGGCGGTTTTCGCGTGCGGGCGCGTTTCTCGACCGGACGCGGTGCGGACGGAGCGTGGGAAGAGACCGGCATCGAAAAGCTGGGCTCGGGCCAGTGGCAACTGGTGGTCACCGAAATTCCCTACATGCTGCCGAAGGGCAAGCTGATCGAGCAGATCGCCGCACTGATCGGCGACCGCAAGCTGCCTATCCTGGAGGACATCCGCGACGAGAGTGACGAGGAAATCCGTCTCGTCCTGGTGCCGAAGAGCCGCAACGTCGATCCGGAACTGCTGAAGGAAAGCCTTTACAAGCTGACCGACCTCGAAAGCCGGTTCAGTCTCAACCTCAACGTGCTCGATTCTCACCGTACGCCGGGGGTTCTGGGTCTCAAGCTGCTGCTGTCGGAGTGGGTCTATAGCCAGATCGACATCCTGCTGCGCCGCACCCGGCACCGACTGGAGAAGATCGCCTCGCGCCTCGAACTGGTCGCGGGCTACATCATCGCCTACCTCAACCTCGACCGGATCATCGAGATCATCCGCACCGAGGACGAGCCCAAGCCGGTGATGATCGCAGAGTTCGAACTGACGGACCGCCAGGCCGAAGCCATCCTCAACATGCGCCTGCGCTCCTTGCGCAAGCTGGAAGAGATGGAACTGCGCAAGGAGCACGAGGAACTGCTGAAGGAGCAGGACGACCTCAACAAGCTGCTCGAAAGCCCGGCTCGCCAGCGCACCCGCATCAAGCGCGATCTGACGAACCTGCGCAAGGACTATGCCGAGGACACCGCGCTCGGCCGCCGCCGCACCACGATCGCGCAGGCGACCAAGACCGTCGAGTTCTCCATGGATGCGATGATCGAGAAGGAGCCGGTGACGGTGATCCTCTCCGCGCGTGGCTGGATCAGGGCGGCCAGGGGGCATGTGGCTCTGGATGGCGACTTCAAGTTCAAGGAAGGTGACGGCCCGGCCTTCGCGTTCCATGCGCAGACCACCGACAAGATCCTGATCGCGCTGGACAACGGGCGGTTCTACACGCTTGGCGCTGACAAGCTGCCCGGAGCGCGCGGTTTCGGCGAGCCGATCCGCACGATGGTCGATATCGATGCCGAGGCGCATATCATCGAGGCGATCGTCTACAAGCCGAAGGCGCAACTGCTGCTGGCTTCCAACATCGGGCGCGGCTTCGCGGCGGAGATGGACGAACTGCTCGCCGAAACCCGCAAGGGCCGGGCGGTCATGTCCACCAAGCCCGGCGTCACGCTGACGACGGTGCGCGAGATCCCGGCCGAGCACGATCACGTCGCGGTGGTCGGCGACAACCGCAAGCTGGTGATCTTCAGCCTCGAGGAACTGCCGGTCATGGCCAAGGGGCAGGGGGTCACGCTCCAGCGCTACCGCGATGGCGGCATGGCCGATGTGACGACGCTCAGGCTGGAGGACGGCCTCTCGTGGACCATGGGCGGCGAGAGCGGCCGCACGCGAACCGAGAAGGACATGGCGCTGTGGAAGGTTGCGCGCGGTGCGGCCGGGCGCTTGCCGCCGAACGGGTTCCCGCGGGACAACAAGTTCCAAGGGTAGTGTAATGCTGCCGGGGCGTCGACAAGCTCAGCCTGAGCGGGATTCATAGCCCAATCTATCAAAACCGCTCAGGCTGAGCTTGTCGAAGCCCCGGGAGGCGTGCGCAAATCAGTTCTGCTGCACATCCTGTGGATGATGCGGCACCAGGATCAGCGTCTTGCCCTCGACGCGCCAGCTGGCGAGCCGCGACAGCAGGTTCATGCCGATGACATTGGCGTCGCCGAGCCCCGGCGCCACCACCGCGTCGATCTCGCGCGCGACGACGCTGCCCATGCGCAGTTCGTCGATCACCGCCAGCTGGGCCTCCACTGTTCCGTTAGCCGTGCGCATCAGCACCGAGCGGTTGAGCGGATTGGCCTTGAGTCTCGCCTCCTGCGCCGTAGCGGGCGAGATCGCCGTCAGCGTCGCGCCGGTATCGACGAGGAAATCGCGCTTCACGCCGTTGACCGTGGCGCTGATCCAGAAGTGCCCGTCCGGCTGCATCGGCACCCGCGTCTCGCCGCCCGCGACGCTCTGACGCTCGATGCCGAACTGAGGCAGGGCGAAATCGGTGCCGGTGGTCAGGCGCGTGACTTGCGCGATCGTCAACAGCATCGCGGCGAGCAGACCAAGGTTACCCACCCCCCGCAGCAAACTGCCGAGGAGTGGTAGCGGCCGACGCAGCATTCCGCCGATCACGCTCGCGACGATGCCCGCGAAGGCAAGCGCCAGCAACGGCTGCCCGGCAAGGAAGTTCAGGATGTCGGCAAGGTCCATGGTCGATGGGTCTATCATACTGCAGCTTTCGCGGCGCTGACTGCGTCGTCCGGGCCTAGTGCCTCTTTAGGCGAGGGCGGGCGGCAAGCAAGGCGCGCGAGGCGACGTAAGTTGGGCCCGGATCAGGTCCGGGGCGATGGGGTTTTCGGCGTCAGAATAAGGCGGTTGCCCTCAACCCGCCAGGCTGCCAGCTGCGAAAGTAAGTTCATGCCGATGACGTTGGTATCGACCTCGGTGTCGGGGCCGATGGCGACAGTCAGGGCATTCGCCTCGATCCCGCCGAAGCGCAGCGAATCCGCCGTGCCGCGCCGAGCGACGATCGAGCCGTTGGCGGTCTCCAGGATCATGCCGCGATCCTCCGGATCGGGCTGGATGCCGACCCTTTGCGCTACACGCTGCGAGACGCCCGTATACGTAGCCCCGGTGTCGATCAGGAATTCGACCGGCTCGCCGTTCAGTTGCGCCTCGACCCAGAAATGCCCGTCTGCGCGCATGGCGACGACGGTTTCCTTGCCGACGATCTCTGCCGGGCGGGTGGCGTCGAGCCAGAGCGCCGCCTCTGACCGGCCGTTGTGGCCAGCCAGTTCCGCTACCGTGAGCAGCAGCGCGGCGATCAGGCCGAGGTAGGCGCAGTTGCGCATAATCCGCCCCAGCCGGGGGTTCCCCGCGGCAATCATACCGGCAGCGACCGCGAGCAGGATCGCCGCGATCGTCAGCGACAGCAGCGGCTGCCCGATCAGGAAGCCGGTCAGCTCGTCGAGATTCACGCCAGCGGTTCCTCCGCCAGAACCTCGTCGAGCAGGACATCGACGCGCTCGCCTTGTGGGAAGCCTTCGGCGATCCAGCGGTCTTCGACCCGGCGTAGAATACGCGCCACATCAGGCCCTGCGCCTACCCCGCGTGCGACGATCTGTCCGCCCTTGAGCGGCATCGTCGGTATTTCCCAGCCTGCGAGTGTCGAGACGTCCGCGCCTGCGATCAGCAGTCGATCCAGCGCGCGATCCCGTCCGAGACGATAGGCGAGCGCACGCGGCTCTCCGGGCGATCCCTCACGAGCGGCGGCGAGGGCGAGGCGCTTCTTCTGTGCTGCGGAAAGGCGGAATCGCGCGGCGACCTGCTCGGCCAGTGTGGGTTGCGGCGGCAGCAGCGCTGCCAGTCGGCGGATCGCCTCGGGCGCGATGCCTTGCATGCGCTCGGCCGCGACGAGCACGGCGAGGGCGTCCGGATCGGCTTCCGGCAAGATGACCTCAAGTACACCGAGTTCGCGCATCCGCTGTACCGTCGGCGCCGGATCGGGAAGGCCGAGCAGGTTCATCGTCTCCATGCCCACCCGCTCGCGCGAGAGGCCCTTGAGCGTCGCAGCCAGTTCCGAGCAGGCGGCTTCCGCTTCGGTATCCGCAGGCGAGGAGCCGAAGCGGGCCTGGAAGCGGAAGTAGCGCAGGATGCGCAAGTGATCCTCGCGGATGCGCTGGCGGGCATCGCCGATGAAGCGCACGTGGCGGGCAGAGAGGTCGGCGAGGCCGTCGAACCAGTCGTGGATTTCGCCGCCTTGCGGATCGGCGTAAAGTGCATTGATCGTGAAGTCGCGCCGCGCCGCATCTTCGCGCCAGTCTTCGGCGAAGGCCACGGTGGCGCGGCGGCCATCGGTCGAGACATCGTGGCGCAGCGTGGTGATCTCCACCGGGCCGTGGGGAAGCACGGCGGTCACCGTGCCGTGTTCGATGCCGGTGGGGACATTGCGGATGCCGGCGGCATCGAGGCGCTCGATCACCGCCTCTGGCAGAAGCACCGTGGCCATGTCGATGTCCTTGACCGGCAGGTCCAGCAGCGTGTCGCGCACCGCGCCCCCGACGTAGCGGGCATTGCCCTCGCCCAGCGCGGCGACGAGACCGAGGAGGTCTTCGCGGTGCATCCACGGCGCATTCAGGGTTTCAGGCATTCGAGGATCTTTCGAGCCAGTTCAGGCGACCGGCAAGGTTGTGGAGGATAGCCCCGGTGACACCCCAGATGACGTGGTCCTGGCGGGTGTCGTTCCAGACGATTTCGATGAAACTGTGGCGACGCCCCTCGAACTCTACATTGCGGGTCGCCTGGTTGGCGGGATCGAGCACGAAATCGACCGGAACCTCGAACCACTGCGCGACTTCGGCGGGGTTGGGCCGGATTTCGAGATCGGGGGGGACGATCCCGACGACCGGCGTGATCTCGTAGCCGCTGCCGGTGCGGTAGACGTCGCTGGTGCCGATGACGCGGACGTCGCCGGTGCGGATGCCGAGTTCCTCGTTCGCTTCACGAAGGGCTGCCTCGACGGCATCTTCGCCGGGGTCGATGCGGCCGCCGGGAAAGGCGATCTGGCCCGGGTGCGCGCGCATGTTCGAAGGCCGATGGAGCAGCAGTATACCGGGACGCTCGCGCTCGGTTATGGCGATAAGCACGGCGGCGGGGGTGAACCGCGCAATGTCGTGGATGCGCGGATCGCTCCACAGGCGCGGCGGCGCGTCGGCGTGGCCCGCCTCGAGGCGGCGAGAAACCTTATCGTACAATGCGCTCATGCGGGGACCAGCGCGAAGCGGGCGCCGTTGCTCGTCACCGACAGATCGTCGCTTTCCAGCGCGATCTCCGCCAGTTGCGCGTAAGTGCTGCGATTGAGCCTCGCACGCGTGCCATGGCGGACCGCGACGTACAGCGCGGGTGTCTCGGTATCGCCCTCCGCCGTGATCGGGTGGTCCGGCCCTGCAATGACGAGGTCGTCGGTGTTCAGGCGGAAGGCGAGGGTGCCCCCCTCGCGCTTGACGTCGATCGCGATAAACGCCGCATCCTCGACTTCGATGGAGAGCTTCTGGACCGGCGTGACCAGCCAGTGCTGCCCGTCTGCGTCACAAGTCAGCAGCGAGGCGAAGGCGCGGACCATCGCCGGCCGGCGGATCTCGCCGCCCTGATGAAACCAGCGGCCGTCGGCGGCGATGCGCATCTCGCTGTCGCCGGTCTCGGCGGGCGACCACTGATCGACCGGCGGGAGTTTGCGCGCGGCGACCAGCCTGGCCACCTCGTCCAGGCTCAGCGCGGCAAGTTCGGGGGGAGGTTCATAAGGCATCGTCTCGCGATGCCAGATAGGGCCTCGCGCGCCAAGGTCCAGTGTGGCTCGTGGTGCCGCAAGCTCAACTGCGACCCTGCGCGTTCAGCGGAGCCAAGGACCCAGCATGCCGCGCTCGGGCAGAACGGCGATGTTGGCGCAGCGCACCAGCAGACGGCGCCGTTCGAACGGTCCGGGCAGTTCCCAGCCCTCGGTGCCCTCGTTGGAAAAGCCCCAGAAGCGGCCGTAATACTCGGGATCGCCGATCATGACCTGCGGCAGCGGCGCGCGGTCGTCGATGCTGGCCATGCTGGTCGACATCAAAGCCTGACCATAGCCCATGCCCTGATGGCCGGGCATCACCGCGACCGGGCCGACCATGATCATCGGGAAGGGACGCCCTTCGGGCGTGTTGAGCGCGACCGGCCAGCACTGGATCGTGCCGACCAGCATCTCGGAGGCGTCGAGCGCGGCAAAGCTGAGCGCCGGCAGCCAGTCCGTGCCTTCACGTACTTTGTAGGCCGTACGCTTGTGGCGCTCCGGCTCGAACGCGGCGTCGAGCAGCGCTTCGACGAGCGCGGGATCGACATTGTCGAGCGGAATGATCGTGGCGGCTTCGGAATGGATCTGGGTCATGGCGCGCGCGCGATAGGTGGCGCGCCGCGGTTTGTCGATTCAATTCGGGTTTTCAGCCCGCCGGGGTGAGCCTCAGCAGGTGGCCGCTTTCGGGGCCTTCGCCATCCTCCAGCAGCCAGATCGCGCCGTCCGGGGCTTGCCGGATTTCGCGGATACGGTTGTCCATTGGATAGCGGGTCTCCTCGGTTGCCTTGGTCCCGTCGATCGAAACCCGCACGAGGCCGGTGGCGACCAGACCCGTGATGATCGCCTGCCCCTTCCATCCGGGGAAGAGGTCTCCGCTATAGAAGATGAAGTCGCCCGGCGCGATCACGGGATTCCAGCTGATTGCAGGCTGCGCGAGATCGGGGCGCGTCGAATTGCGCGGGATCGGGCGGCCGTCGTAATGATCTCCGTCGGACACTAGGGGCCAGCCGTAATTGGCGCCCGGTTTGACGAGGTTCAACTCGTCGCCGCCGGCGGGGCCATGCTCTAGGTCCCACAACCGACTCTGCGCATCGAAAGCCAGGCCGAGAATGTTGCGGTGGCCGTAGGACCAGATCTGGTTGGTCGGCGCGGGTTTGTCGGCCCAGGGATTGCCTGGAGCCGGCGTGCCGTCCGGCAGCAGGCGCAAGACCTTGCCGAGGTTGGTGCCGAGATCCTGTGCGGGCGTGAATTTCTGCCGCTCTCCGGACGCCACGAACAGGTAATTACCGTCGGGCGAGAAGCGCAGCCGGTGCGAGTAGTGGCCGCGCCCGGCAACCTTGGGCGTCTGGCGCCAAATCACCTTGAGGTTCTGCAGCGCACATTGGGTTGCACCATTGCAGACGAGGTCGGCCTTGCCCACTGCCGCGCCGCGCGTGTCGCCCGGTCCGGCTTCAGCCCAACTGAGGTACACGATGCGGTGGTCCAGCGTGGTTTCCGTCTGGCCCGGCGCAAACACGAAGTCGCCGAGGCCGCCCTGGCCGCCGTAATCGACCTTGGGAACGCCCTTCACTTCACTGATGCGACCGTCCGGCGCGCGCAAACGGATCGTACCCTTCTTTTCGGTCACGACCAGCGTTCCGGTGCCTTCGTCGAAGGCCATGGCCCAGGGTTCGTCGAACTGCGCGAGCGTTTCCACCTTGAAGGGCGTGCCGGCTTCGGAGGCAGGCGCCTTTTCCCCGGTGGCGGCATTGCCGCAGCTTGCGAGTGTTAGCGCCAGCGGCGATAGGGCGAAAAGGAGACGTCTTGCGAACATGCCGAGCCCAATGCTTGCACCTTTCACGAGTTCCCCGAGCGTGCCTTCGGCAACGAAACGTTACGTGATCGGTGTCGACGAGGCCGGTCGCGGCCCGCTTGCAGGGCCGGTTGTTGCAGGCGCGGTCATGCTCTGCAAGCCGCGCCCCTCCGGACTGGACGATTCCAAGAAGCTTTCCGCGATGCGCCGCTCCGAACTGGAGGCAACCATCAAGCGCCGGTGCCGCTGGGCGGTCGGCGTGGTCGATGTGGAGGATATCGATCGCCTCAACATCTTCGGCGCGACGATGCTGGCGATGACGCGCGCGGTGGCGGCGCTATGTGCTACGCTGGGCGAGGAGCCGCACGAGGTGCTGGTGGACGGCAACATGACGCCGCATGGTCGCCGCGAGGAATGGCGCTGGAATGCCCGCGCGATCGTCGGCGGGGATGCGATCGAGCCTTGTATCTCGGCGGCATCGATCATCGCCAAGGAGCACCGGGACCGCCTGATGCGCGATCTTGCGCTGGTGCATCCGCATTACGGGTGGGAGCGCAATGCCGGTTACGGCACGCCGCAGCATCTTGCTGCACTGCGAGAGCATGGGCCCACCCCGCATCACCGGCGCAGCTTCGCTCCAGTGGCTCAACTCACGCTGCTTTAGGCTGCGAGCGCGAGGTCTTCGGACTTCGGTGCCTCGATCCTGGCCTCCGGAACGGCGGCGTCCTGCGCGGGCTTCTCGGCCAGACCGGCGACGTAGCGCTCGGCAAGGAGCACGTCGCGGCGATACGAGAAGTAGAGTGAGATAAGCGAAAACATCTGACGACCTTTATGGATATGTGCTTGCTGCGCTGCAGCATCGAGGGTCATTTGGGCTTCACGGCCGATTGCTGCAAATGCAACGTATCGGATGGGTGTTGCATAAAACTGCACTATCAATTCCGGGGTGTGACAAAAAGTTATCCACGAGTCGCGTGAGTCACACCCACTACATCTTGAGTCATGGCGATTCGCGGCGACTCAAGATGTAGTGCCGGATTCGTTTTGTTCCGCTTGGCTGAACACGTGAATCACAAGGATTCACCACGAGTCGCGGCTTGACGGCGAGTCTCGGATGAATCACTTAGGGGGTCATATCCACAGTTTATCTCATCGGAGCAGTCATGGGTCAGATCTTGGTCAAGGAACGCATTCGGGCACGGGCGCCTGCGCCCACCCCGAAGGAGCTGCTTCCGCTCGGCCGCATCCTGACCGGGGACTGCATCGAGGCGATGCGTACCATTCCCGACGCTTCGGTGGACATGGTCTTCGCCGATCCGCCGTACAACCTGCAGCTCGGCGGCGACCTCGCACGCCCGGACGGCAGCCACGTCGACGCGGTGACGAACGACTGGGACAAGTTTTCCAGCTTCGCGACCTACGACCAGTTCACCCGCGACTGGCTGACCGAGGCGCGCCGCGTGCTCAAGCCCGAGGGTTCGTTGTGGGTGATCGGGTCGTATCACAACATCTTCCGCCTCGGTGCGATCATGCAGGACATGGGGTTCTGGATCCTCAACGACATCGTGTGGCGCAAGGCGAACCCGATGCCCAACTTCAAGGGCACCCGCTTCACCAACGCGCACGAGACGCTGATCTGGGCGAGCATGGGCGAGAAGTCGAAGTACACCTTCAACTACCGCGCGATGAAGACGCTCAATGACGAATTGCAGATGCGCTCGGACTGGGTGCTGCCGATCTGCAACGGAGCCGAGCGTCTGAAGAAGGGTGGCCGCAAGGTCCACCCGACCCAGAAGCCGGAAGCGCTGCTCTACCGTGTGATGCTGGCGACGACCAACAAGGGCGACGTCGTGCTCGACCCGTTCTTCGGCACCGGCACCACCGGCGCCGTTGCCAAGCGCCTCGGCCGCGAGTGGATCGGCTGCGAGCGCGAGAGCAACTACCGCGAAGCCGCGCTGGAGCGCATCGAGATGGCGCTGCCGCTCGACGAGAGCGCGCTCAAGACCATGCAGTCCAAGCGCACCGCGCCCAAGGTGGCGTTCGGCACGCTGATCGAGACGGGCTGGATACAGCCGGGCACGCAACTGTTCGACAAGAAGCGCCGCCACGTTGCATCCGTGCGTGCGGACGGCTCGCTGGTGTCGGGCGACCTCAACGGTTCGATCCATGGTGTCGGCAAGGACCTGCAGGGCGCGCCTTCGTGCAACGGCTGGACCTATTGGCACCTGGAGCACGAAGGCCAGATCAAGCCGATCGACGCGATCCGCCAGCTGTACCTGCTCGCGACGGAGCCGTGAGGTGGCGCAGCGCCTGGGTTGATGCTGTCTATCCGGTAGACCGAGAACGTCGAAAATCTGCTACTCGAGCCGCTGAAGAAAATTCAGGCCGAACAATCGGCCGCGCGTGAGCGCGACCGGGAGATCATGACACGTCTCGGTTTGCTGGAATCGATGATTGCGCGCATCGGCTGTGATAACGCTCATGCTTATGAGGAGCAGATCAAGGACCGGCACGGGCTCGACGCCTTGAAAGAGCGTGTTGAGCGTTTGGAAAGGGGCCTCGAACTCGGGAACTGAGTTGGTTCCTTATCGTCGTGACCCGAGCTAAGGCGCGGTCATGACCCGCAAACTCTATATCCGCCCGATCGCCCTCGCCGACAGCCCGCAGAGCGAGGAGGGCGGGGCCGTGCGTCTCGGCGGGGCGATGGTCTGGGCGAGCCGCTTCGCGCTGATCCTGCGGGAAGGTGGCAAAGTTATCGCGCGCGAGCGGGTGTCCGCCTCGCAGATGCCCGCTGCGTTGGCCGCGCTCCCCGCCGACCTCGGCGCCATGGCAGAGGCGCAGTGGGCGAACTTGCGCAAGGTGCATGCGCCGATCCAGTGCGGCGCGCGGACGATCCGGTTCGAGCAGCCGCAAGTCATGGGCATCCTCAACATGACGCCCGACAGCTTTTCCGACGGCGGCAGGTTTCTCGACAATCTCGAAGTCGCCGCCGCCCATGCCTCGGCCATGCTGGAGGCGGGCGCGGCGATCGTCGATCTTGGCGGAGAATCCACCCGTCCCGGAGCGGCGGCCGTATGGGAGGGCGACGAACTCAAGCGGGTCGTGCCGATGGTCGAGCGGCTCGCCGCGATGGGCGCGGCGATCAGCGTCGATACCCGCCGCCCCGCCGTGATGGAAGCGACGTTGACGGCGGGCGCACACATCATCAACGACGTCTCCGCGCTCCGCTACGATCCGCGCAGCCTGCAACTGGCGGCCGAGTCCGGCGCTCCGGTGGTGCTGATGCATGCGCCGGGCAAGGCCGAGGACCTGCATTCGGGTGCCGATTTCGACGACGTCGTGCTCGACGTGTTCGACTGGCTGGAGGCGCGGCGCGATGCCTGCGTGGCGGCGGGAATCCCGGCTGACAGGATCATCATCGACCCGGGGTTCGGCTTCGGGCTGACGCTGGGGCAAAACCTGACGCTGTTCAACGCGCTGCCGCTGTTCCATGCGCTCGGCCAGCCGCTGCTGGTGGGCGTCAGCCGCAAACGGATGATCGGGGCGCTCTCTAACGAGGCGCCCGCGCACCAGCGGCTCGGCGGCTCGGTGGCGCTTGCGGTGAAGGCCATGGATGCCGGTGCACACATCCTGCGGGTCCATGACGTGCCGGAAACGGTACAGGCCGCGCGTGTGTGGAGGGGGCTGCGCGATGCCGCGCTGACCGACTTCTCACAATTGCCGCAATAGCCGTTACAAATCTGGACGAGGCATGAACCGCAGGTTTCTGCCGGATGAACGGCAGGTCCGAGTTCTGTGACCCTGTCATCACAACCCGGTGCTGCACTGCAAAACGTCCCGCTGAATGCTCGTTTCGTCCTTTCGCCTGACGAAAATTGCATTCGTGACCGTTTGTCCTTCCGACAGTGAGGCAATTCCGCCTCGCACTGGAAAGCGACAAAGGGGATTCACCCATGAAGCAGACCATCATCATCCGCGCCGCTGCCGTGGCGCTCGCCATCGTTCCCGCTACCGCCATGGCCGTCGTGCCGGCAATGTACGAGGAGCGGGTCGCCCGCGTCGAGGAGAACCGCATCATCCAGACGCCGATCGGCGGCATCGAGGGCAAGCACTGGTTCAACTACCGCGCGAACGTGAACGAGAGCCAGAAGGAGCTGGCCACCGATCTGCGCAAGGCCAGCGACATCGAGGATCAGCGCGACGCCTGGGAGGAATATGGCAGCGAACTGCGGCACGAACGCGGCACTTACGCCAAGGCCATGGCGAAGCGCGGTTACCGTATCCCCTCGGTCATGATCGAGGGTCTCTGAGCCTTTTTGAACAGTCCCCCCGGACAACGAACCGGGGTCGCGCTTCTGGCGCGGCCCCGGTTTTCATAGGTGTTCCAATCCATCATGCGACTTCTACGCGCAGCCGTTCGATGCGGGAGGTGCGCAGTTTCCAGCCCTCGTCGTTTCGTACGTAGGTTTCATGGTAACGTCCCCAGCCGGTCAACCGGGTAAAAGGGCCGCCCGGCGGCAGGAACAGCCGGTCGGTGAAAGCCCATATCCCGCTGGCGGCGGTCTCGCTTTCAACGGTGATGTCGGGGTCATGGCCCTGATGCACGGTGACCATGTGCGGGCCGCCCGTTTCACGAGCGTCGGGCCAGTTCAAGCGGCCTTCCATCACCTTGTTCATGGCGGGGAGGTGGTCGATGCCGCTGGCCGGGTCGGTGCAGCACCCGCGATAGTCGAGCACACAGTCCTCCGCGAGGATCGAGCGGACGAGCGCTGAATTGCGATCGTCCACGCCGCGAAAATACCGGGCCTTCACTTGCCTGATGGCCTCGATCGCGGCGAGGCGTTCCATCGTATCCACGTCCACCTCTCCCACGTTCCTATGCGGGAAGTCTGGACAGATCAGGCGGCGTTGTCGATGCCCAGCTCGGACAGCTTGCGGTAAAGGGTGGAGCGCCCGATGCCGAGACGCCTTGCCACTTCGGTCATGCGGCCACGGTAAAGGCCTATGGCAAGGCGGATGACGTCGGCCTCTATCTCATCGAGCGGGCGCAAGTTGCCGTCGGCGGTGTAGAGCATGACGCCGGAGCTTTCCGGCATCTGGGGGGCTGTGGACAACCCTGTGCCCAATATGTTGAGAAGTTGCGGAAAATCTTCCGAAGTCAGCGCATCGCCGTCGCAGAACACGGCTGCGCGGAACAGCACCGCCTGCAACTGGCGCACGTTGCCCGGCCAATCGTAGGCGGCCAGCAACGAGAGCGCGCCGTCGGCGATGCCCAGTTCGCGAAGCCCCGGCTGCTCGCCGATGCGGGCGAGGAAGAAGCGGGTGAGGGCGGGAATATCGCCCGTCCGCTCGCGAAGCGGCGGCAGCAGGACCTTGGTGGGCGACAGCGCCGTTAGCAGTTCGGGCATGAAGTTGCCCTGGTCGGAAAGGTCCGCCAATGGGAGGTTGCTCGCGGCGATCAGGCGCACGTCCACCCGGAACGAGTGGCGGGCACCGATCGGGCGACAGTCGCCTTTCTTCACCGCTTCGAGCAGGCGTTCCTGTACCGATTCGGGCAGCCGGTCGATCTCGTCGAGGGCGAGGGTGGCGCCGTCGCAGTGCTGGAGCGCGCCGATCTGGCGATCGAATGCGCCGGGGAAGGCGCCCTTTTCATGGCCGAACAGGACCGACTCGATGGAGTTGGCTGGTACGCCGCCGATATTGATGATCCGCAGCGGCATGCGCGAGCGCGGCGAGGCGGCGTGCATCGCGCGGATCAGCATTTCCTTGCCCGATCCGCTCTCGCCCTCGATCAGCACCGGAGAATGGCCGCGCGCGGCCTTGGCGGCGACGGCCAGCGCCTTGCGGAAGTTGGGCGCCGCGCCGATCATCGATTCGAAATCGGGGTTGGACGGCATCTTCTCGGTCAGCGGCGCAAGCTCGTCGCGCGGTGCCTCGCGCGTCGTCGCAGAGCGCAGGGCGTGCATCAGCCGGTCGGGCGCGACCGGCTTGACGAGGTAATCGGTCGCCCCCGCGCGCATCGCCTCCACCGCAAGCAGCGGCGAGGTGCTGGCGGTCAGCATCAGGATCGGGAGGGCCGGACGGCGGGCCTTAAGCTCGGAAATCAGCGCGCAGGCGTCGTCGCCGGGCACCCACTGGTCGAGGATAATTGCCGAAAGCTGCATGCCCTGCCGGGTGCCGAGCGTGGCGATCGCCGTCTCGGCATCGCGCACGATCAGGGTACGCCACCCCTCGCGCGAGGCGAGTGCGGAGATCAGGCGGCTCTGGGCCGGCTCATCGTCGATGAGCATGAGGAGGCGCTGGTCAAGGTCCGCCATGGTGGTGTCGCTTCGTGTCGCCTCTTCGCTTTCTGGAACTTGAACTTACGGCAAACGGGTAAAGAGCGGATTAAGGCTGCGGTTGGAACGCGCGGAACCGGATGTTCATGATCGGTTAGTGACGCCGTCATGGACCTTCTTCGCCCTTGAGCGGCAAGCCCGGCCCGGTTAGTGTCCACTGGAAAGCAAACAGTTTTGGGGAAAAGAGACAATGGCTTCGGGTAACGACATCAAGGCCGCGACCGAGACCTACAACGGCTTCATCAAGGCCGCCACCTGGAGCACCGGGGTCATCATCGTCATTGCAGCGCTGGTCGTCGGTCTGATCGCCTCCTGAGCGGGCCGCGAGTTTGACCCCTCAGCGGCGGATCGCGGTCCTCGCCGAACGCGCGACCGGCGAAACCCGGGTTGCCGCCACACCCGAGACCGTGCGCAAGCTCTCTGCCCTCGGCGCCCTCGTGGCGGTGGAAGCCGGAGCGGGGCTTTCCGCCAGTATTTCCGACGCGGACTATCGCGCAGCCGGGGCCGAAGTAGGTCCCGTCGATTCGGTCTTGGCGGGAGCGGACATCGTTTTCGCGGTGCAGGGGCCTGATCCTGCGTTGCTCGGCAGCGTCGCATCCGGCGCATGGGTGGTTGCGATCCTCGATCCGTTCGGCCAGCGCGCACGCGTGGATGCCTATGCGGCAGCCGGACTCGAAGTGCTGGCGATGGAACTGATGCCGCGTATCACGCGGGCGCAGTCGATGGACGTTCTCTCCAGCCAGTCAAACCTTGCCGGATACAAGGCGGTGCTGGCGGCGGCCGATGCCTATGGCCGGGCCTTCCCGATGATGATGACGGCGGCGGGCACGGTCAGCGCCGCCAGGTGCTTCGTCATGGGCGTCGGCGTCGCAGGGCTTCAGGCCATCGCGACCGCCCGCAGGCTGGGCGCGCAGGTCTCCGCCACCGACGTGCGTTCGGCCACGAAGGAGCAGATCCAGTCGCTTGGCGCCAAGCCGATCTTCGTCGAGAGCGTCGCCGGGATCGAGGGTGAGGGCTCGGGCGGCTATGCGGGCGAGATGAGCGAGGAGTACCAGCGCGCGCAGGCGGAACTCGTCTCGGCGCACATCGCCAAGCAGGACATCGTCATCACCACCGCGCTGATCCCTGGCCGCGCGGCGCCGCGCCTCGTCACCGACGCGCAGGTCGCCTCGATGAAGCCGGGCAGCGTGATCTTCGACCTTGCCGCACCGCAAGGCGGCAACGTCGAGGGGAGCGTGCCGGACCAGGTGATCGAACGCCATGGGGTGAAGATCATCGGCTATTCGAATACGCCCGCGCACCTGCCCGCGGATACTTCGGCGCTCTATGCGCGCAACCTGTTCAACTTCGTCTCCGCGTTCTGGGACAAGGAGCAGGGCGGCCCGGTGCTCGACGCGGAGATCGGTGACGCGGTGCGCCTCACGCGCGGTGGCCAAGTGGTTCACCCGAGGCTGCAGAGGCAGGACAGCTAGCATGGACTTCGTTTCTATCCTGTCGATCTTCGTGCTGGCCTGCTTCGTGGGCTATTACGTCGTGTGGTCCGTCACCCCGGCGCTGCATACGCCGCTTATGGCGGTGACCAACGCGATCTCCTCGGTGATCGTCGTCGGCGCGCTGGTGGCGAGCGCGGCTTCGGGCTCGCCGATCGGCAAGTGGCTGGGGCTGGGCGCGGTGGTGCTGGCCAGCGTCAACATCTTCGGTGGCTTCGCCGTCACCGAGCGGATGCTGGCGATGTACAAGAAGAAGGACCGCAAGTGATGGAGGCGCACTCCGTCAGTCCCTGGGTCGCGGTCGCCTACCTGATCGCCGGTGTCTGCTTCATTCTCGCTCTGCGCGGCCTTTCATCGCCGGCGACGAGCCGGAGGGGCAACCGCTACGGCATGGTCGGCATGGGCATCGCCGTGGTGACGACGCTGGTGACGCACGAGGTCGCCAGCCTGCCGGAAATTCTGGGCGCCATCGCCATCGGCGGCGGTGTCGGCTTCGTCATCGCCCGGCGCATCAAGATGACAGACATGCCGCAACTGGTGGCCGCATTCCACTCGCTGGTCGGGCTGGCTGCGGTGCTGGTGGCGGCCGCGGCGTTCCTCAACCCTGAGGCTTTCGGCATTCTCGGCGCCGACGGCAACATCCTGCCCGTCAGCCGGGTCGAAATGGCGCTGGGCGTGGCGATCGGCGCGATCACGTTTTCCGGGTCGGTCATCGCCTTTGCCAAGCTCAACGGCAACATGAGCGGTTCGCCGATCCTGCTCCCCGCGCGCCATGTCATCAACCTGGGCACGCTGGGCGCGATCCTCGTATTGACGGCGCTGTTCGCGCATTCCGGCGCCGCCGGGCCCGGAGAGAACCCGCTGTTCTGGGTGATCGTCGGGCTGGCCTTCGCGATCGGTTTCCTGCTCATCATCCCGATCGGCGGAGCGGACATGCCGGTCGTCGTCTCGATGCTCAACAGCTATTCGGGCTGGGCGGCGGCGGCGATGGGCTTCACGTTGCACAACACCGCGATGATCGTGACGGGGGCGCTGGTCGGTTCCTCGGGCGCGATCCTGTCGTACATCATGTGCAAGGCGATGAACCGCAGCTTCCTCTCCGTCATCGCCGGAGGCTTCGGCGCGGAAGCGGGCGCGGGCGGCGGCGAGGCCCGGGAACAACGCCCGTGGAAGCGCGGCTCGGCAGAGGACGCGGCGTTTCTGATGAAGGAGGCGGAGAACGTCATCATCATCCCCGGCTACGGCATGGCCGTGGCACAGGCCCAGCACGTGCTGCGCGAGATGGGCGACCAGCTCAAGAAGCATGGCGTGGGCGTGAAATACGCCATTCACCCTGTCGCAGGGCGCATGCCCGGACATATGAACGTGCTGCTGGCCGAAGCCAACGTCCCTTACGACGAGGTCTTCGAACTGGAGGACATCAACGGCGAGTTCGCCCAGGCCGACGTCGCCTTCATCATCGGCGCCAATGACGTGGTGAACCCGGCGGCCAAGACCGACAAGTCATCGCCGATCTACGGCATGCCCGTGTTCGACGTTGATAAGGCCAAGACGATCTTCTTCATCAAGCGCTCGATGGGCGGACAGGGCTATGCCGGCGTCGACAACGACGTATTCTACATGGACCAGACGATGATGCTGCTGGCCGATGCCAAGAAGATGGTCGAGGACATCAACAAGGCGCTGGCGGATTGAGGTAGGGTGTCGTTACTTGGATGGCGCCTAGCCACCCGTTTTCGCCATTCCGGGCGGCGAGCGCTGCGCTCTATAGCCGTCCGTCCGGTGCTCGCCCTGCGCGAAGAAAACCCGCCTGACCGAACACGCCCCATTGCCGTCATTGCAAATTGACGTGACTTTCAACCACTATTGGCTTGCACGACAAGATGTATCTGATTGGCATGCCGGGTCCTTCCGCGCCAATTTCATTAATTCACCACTTTCGTTTAAAGCCTTGAATTTTGGATCATTGTCCTGACGTGTTGAGCATTGATCATGGACTTTCTTGAGTAAGTCCCAATCATTCTCGTGATCCTTAAAGAATGCCTCCCCTTCTTGCTTAGAACTGGCAATATTACCGGCGTCCTTGACTTTTTTGGCTTCATATATGCCTCGCGCAGTCATGTTGAGCGCAAGTCGTAAATCCTGCGGTTTCGCCCTCAGCGCAAGTTCTCGAAATGCGCTAAAAACCGCCATACAGTGGGAAGACGGGAGGGTTTCAGCAGTGGCAGCCGAACCGCAGCCGCCTAACGAAAATGCTATCAAAGCAATTCCGAATTTGGTTTGGATCATGTTTGCACATTCTTGGAAGTTGTCAGGATGACTATGCTTATTCGGCGGAAAGGCTTTCTAATCCCCTAAGGGACAATTGGCGCGTCCCTTTCCACCCCTCGCCGTCACTCCTGCGAAGGCGGCAACCCATCTCACGCCTCGTGTTGCAAAGGCATCAGTTGGGTCCCCGCCATCGCGGGGGTGACGGAATTAAGGCTGAGTCATTCCGAATCCGCTGTCCATCCCATTCGCGGTTCCGATTCCGCACAAAGGAGAAATGCCGCCCCGCGCGCACAGCTTCGACGGAATACGGGGACAGGGGTGGTAAACCCCTGCCTGTTCCCTCCTTTACATACTGTTCCCTGCGAACCCAACCCGGTGTAATCCCCGCCGCATGATCCGCCTCATCAAGACTGTCATCCTCATCGCCGTGTTCTGCGCCGCCACCTGGTTCGGCGCCCACTGGTATGCCGAATACCGCGTGCGCACCGCCTTCGCCGAGGCCGGGCTGAGCGATCGGGCAGCCGCGTGCATGGGCGAGCGTCTCGTGCGTAAACTGTCACTGCGCCAGATCCAGAGGCTCACCGCGCTGCAGGGCGCGGCGCATACGCCCGAAGGCATGGTGGAAGCCGCGCATGCGATTGACGATCCGCGCGTGGTCAAGGTGACAGCGACCTCGCTGCTCTTGTGCAGCACCGGTTTCTCCCGCTAGGGCTCACGGCGACAATCCCGGAGTTCCGCTTGACACTCGCTCCCTACGCTTCCGACCCGTCCCGTTCGCGCGGGCGCGAGTTTTCGATCGAGAACGGCATCGCCCGCGGCGCGCGCAGTCCCTACCAGCGCGACCGGGACCGGATCATCCACTCGATCGCGTTCCGCCGCCTGCGCTACAAGACGCAGGTTTTCGTCGCGCCCGACGGCGACCACTACCGTGTACGGCTGACGCATAGCCTCGAGGTGGCACAGATCGCCCGCGTGATCGCGCGCATTCTGGGGCTCGATGAGGATCTGACCGAGGCGCTGGCGCTGGCGCACGACATAGGCCATCCGCCTTTCGGTCATGCCGGAGAGGACGCGCTCGATGCAGCGCTCCACAAGGCGGGCGGGTTCGACCACAACGCCCATACCCTGCGCACGCTGATGCGGCTCGACAGCCCTTATTGCGAGCACGACGGCCTCAACCTGACGTGGGAGACGCTGGAAGGTCTCGCCAAGCACAACGGTCCGGTGCTGGAGCCGACCTGGGCGCTGGCGGAACTCGACGCGGCTTACAATCTCGATCTCGGCACCCATGCCTCGCTGGAGGCGCAGGTCGCGGCACTGTCTGACGACATCGCCTACGACAACCACGATATCGACGACGGCCTGCGTGCGGGCTTCCTCGATCTCGACGAACTGCTGGCGCACCCTTTCGTCGTCGATCACTGGAACGAGGTGGAGCGCCGCTATCCCGGCGTGCCGCTTGACCGCCAACTGGCGGAGCTGATCCGCAGCCAGATTGGCGTCATGGTCAACGATCTCGTCGCGCAGACGCAGAAGAACCTTGTCGGCGTCGGCAGCATCGAGGAGGTGCGCGGCGCGGGCAGGGCGCTGGTCGCCTTCTCGCCCGAGATGGCCGAGGGCGAACGCGCCTTCAAGCGCTTCATGTACGAGAAGCTCTACTACCACCCCGAGCAGTTGGAGACAGCGAAGCGGGCACGGGCGCTGCTGGCGGAACTCTATTCCGCCTACTCGCAGGAAACGGTGCTGATGGACGAAAGCTGGATCGACACGATGCCGCGTTACGAGCCTGCACGCAGTCGTCACATCGCCGACTACATCGCCGGCATGACCGACCGCTTCGCCATCGCCCGCCATGCGGAGATCTACGGCCGCACGCCCGAGGGCCTGAGCAATGTCTAGGTTCTGACGGTGACGCAGGGGGGGACGCGCATCTGCCTGGTCGGCGCGACCGGGCTGGTTGGTTCTGCCGTGATGGCCGAGGCGGTCGGACGCGAGGACGTGCGGATCGTCGGTGTCGGGCGGCGCGAGGCGGTGCTGCCGCCGGGCGCGCGCATGGAGATGCTGGTGGGCGAGCCGATCGACTGGCCCGGGCTTATCCGTGCGGCGCAGGCCGACGTGCTGGTCTGTGCGCTGGGCACCACGATCAAGGCGGCGGGCAGTCAGGAGCAGTTCCGGGCAGTCGATCACGATCTGGTGCGTTTCACCGCAGAGGCGGGAATCGCGGCGGGGATCGGGCATATGATCCTCGTCTCCTCGGTCGAGGCGGACCGGGCCAGCCGCAACTTCTACCTTTCGGTGAAGGGCGAGACGGAGGAGGCGCTGGGGCGGCTCGGCTTCCAGCGGCTCGACGTGCTGCGGCCCAGCCTGCTGCGCGGCACGCGCGAGGAAGCGCGGCCGCTGGAAGGCGCGTGGCAGGCTTTCGCACCGCTGGCGGATCACCTCACGCTGCATGGGAAGCTGCGCCGCTTCCGCTCGATCCGCGCGCGCGACGTGGCCCGGGCGATCCTGACGCTAGGTTTGGAGCGGGCGCGAGGGTGCTTCGTACACGAGCATGACGCGTTGAAGCGGGCGGCCTCTTCGGCCCGGATTGAAGCCGGGGCCGCTGCCGGAGAACGGCCCAACTCACATGGCGCGTTGCCGACGGAGTTGGCCTGAAGAAAGCCACTGGCCCCGGATCAGGTCCGGGACGACGTTTTCCCGCACATTCGCCAAACCTTGCGTTGACTTAGCCCGGCCCGTCACCCAAGGCTCAAGGCACTCGCTGACACGCGCGGGAGAGACCTTGGACCGATTCGTCGGGAAAGAGGCGCCGAAGGAGCAACCGCCCCGGAATCTCTCAGGCAAAAGGACCGCGCAGCGTCTACAGCGAGCCTCTGGAAAGTGCCCCGCCGTTATCGGTCGTGGCCGCCGACGGTGTAACTCGGTCCATCCCTTTGCGGATGACGCCGGGGAAGCTCTCAGGCTTCCGTGACAGAGGGGGCACCTGAAACGGTGTGCCATGTGTCGCGGAGTCGTGTCTTGAGCGAATACCCAGTTACCGATGAAGACGGCCTCGAGCCGATCGAGATCCTGACCCTGCCGCTCGATGCCTGGCATCGCGGGAAGGGCGGCCGCATGGTCGAGTTCGCCGGCTACCACATGCCCGTCCAGTACGAGGGCATCATGGCCGAGCACCTCTGGACCCGCGAGAACGCCGGCCTGTTCGACGTCAGCCACATGGGGCAGGTCTACGTCTCTTCGGACGACGGCATCACCCCCGCCGTGGAGGCCGCGCTCGAAGCCGCGCTGCCGATTGACCTCGCCACGCTGAAGATCGGCGCGCCGCGCTACTCGCTGTTGCTGGACGAAGAAGGCGGCATCCTCGACGATCTCATGGTCACGCGCTGGAAGACGGGCTTCTACCTCGTCGTCAACGGCGCCACCAAGTGGGACGACATCGGCACCTTGCGCGAACTGCTGCCCGATGACGTGACCATCAACCATCTGGAAGACAACGCGCTGCTCGCGTTGCAGGGGCCCAAGGCCTTCGCCGCGCTTGAGCGTCATGCCAAGAGCGAATATCCGCTCTCTGCGCTGACCTTCATGAAGGGCGGGCAGTTCACGCTCGGCGGCGTCGATGCCTGGATCAGCCGTTCGGGCTATACCGGCGAGGACGGTTTCGAGATCGCCATCCCCGGCGAATCTGCCGCCATGGTCGCCGACCTGCTCTGCGGTGAGCCCGAGGTGAAGCCGATCGGTCTCGGTGCGCGCGACAGCCTGCGTCTGGAAGCGGGCCTGCCACTTTACGGCCATGACCTTTCGCCCGAGACCAGCGTGATCGACGCCGACCTCAAGTTCGCCGTCAACAAGCGCCGCCGCACCGAAGGCGGCTTCCCCGGTTCGGACCGCGTGCTGAAGGACTTCGCCGAGGGCACCGCGCGCAAGCGCATCGGTCTTGTCATCGAAGGCCGTATGGCTGCCCGTGAAGGCGCCAAGGTTTTCTCCGGTGATCAGGAAGTTGGCATTGTCACTTCAGGTGGTTTCTCGCCATCGCTGCAGCAGCCGATCGCCATGGCTTACGTCGATACCGCCCTCACTGCCGAGGGCACCGCGCTTACCATCGAGATGCGGGGCAAGCAGCTGCCGGCCAAGGTCGCGGCGATGCCCTTCGTCCCCCACCGCTATCACCGCTGAGGAGCTTTCCCATGACCCGCTATTTCTCCGAAGACCATGAGTGGATCGAAGTCGAAGGTGACCTCGGCACCGTCGGCATCACCGACTACGCCCAGGGCCAGCTCGGCGACATCACCTTCGTCGAAGTTCCCGCCGAAGGCGCCAGCGTCAGCAAGGGCGATTCCGTGTCGGTGGTCGATTCGGTGAAGGCCGCGTCTGACGTCTACACCCCGGTTTCCGGCACGATCGCCGCCGTCAACGAAGCGCTGGTCGATCAGCCCGAACTGGTGAACACCGAAGCCGAAACCGGCGGCTGGCTGTTCCGCGTGACCCTCTCCGACGCCGCCGAACTCGGCACGCTGATGGATGAGGCCGCGTACAAGAGCTACGTCGACAGCCTCTGATTGCCTTGTCCTCCCCGGTACGGGGAGGGGGACCGCCGAAGGCGGTGGAGGGGACTCGCCGCGCCGCGCAAGGTTTGCGTCAGGCCGTGAATTCCCTCCGTCAGACCTCCGGTCTGCCACCTCCCCGCTTGCGGGGAGGACAACGAAGTAGGAACCTCATGCGCTACCTTCCCCTGACCCCGGCCGACCGCGCCTCCATGCTGGAGACCATCGGCGCCGCCACGGTCGATGACCTGTTCATCGACGTGCCCGCCGAGGCCCGGCTTGCCGGTCCCATCGAGGGCCTGCCCGCTCACGCCAGCGAAATGGCCGTCGAGCGCCACATGTCCGCGCTCGCCGCGAAGAACCTGAGCGCGGGTTCCGCGCCGTTCTTCCTCGGCGCCGGTGCCTATCGCCATCACGTTCCGGCCTCGGTCGATCACCTGATCCAGCGCGGCGAGTTCCTGACCGCCTACACGCCCTACCAGCCGGAAATCGCGCAAGGCACGCTGCAGGTGCTGTTCGAGTTCCAGACGCAGGTGGCGCGCCTGTTCGGCACCGACATCGCCAATGCCTCGATGTACGACGGCTCGACCGCGTGCTGGGAAGCGATCCTGATGGCCGCGCGCATCACCCGCAAGGGTCGCAGCGTCCTGTCGGGCGGCCTGCACCCGCATTACGGCGAAGTCGTGCGCACCATGGCGAAGTTCACCAAGGACGACATTGTCAGCCTCGCTCCCGAACTGACTGCCGATCCCGATGACGCCGCCGTGATCGCGGCGATCGACGCGACGACCTCGTGCGTCGTCGTCCAGTACCCCGACGTCATGGGGCGCATCCCCGATCTCGCGGCGATTTCCGAGGCCGCGCATGCCGTGGGCGCACTGGTCATCGCCGTCGTCACCGAGCCGGTGGCGCTCGGCCTGATCGAAGCACCGGGTACGCTGGGTGCCGACATCGTCGTGGGTGAGGGGCAGTCGCTGGGCGTCGGCCTCCAGTTCGGCGGTCCCTACCTCGGCCTTTTCGGATGCCGCGAGAAGTTCGTGCGCCAGATGCCGGGACGCCTTTGCGGCCAGACCGTCGACGCCGAGGGCAAGCGCGGCTTCGTGCTGACGCTCTCGACCCGCGAGCAGCATATTCGCCGCGAGAAGGCGACGAGCAATATCTGTACTAATTCAGGGCTTTGCGCGCTGGCCTTCAGTATTCATCTGACCCTGCTGGGCGGTGAGGGCCTGGCCCGTCTCGCCGCTGTGAATCACGCCCGCGCGCAGCAGACCTTCGAGCGTCTTGCCAAGGTTCCGGGCGTCACGATCCTCAACACCGCCTACTTCAATGAGGCGACGGTGATCCTGCCGCGCGATGCGCGCGAAGTGGTGCGCGAACTGGCCGACCGTCAGGTGCTCGGCGGCGTGTCGCTGGGTCGCCTGTTCCCGGTGGCCGATGGCCTCCACAACGGGCTCCTGGTCGCCGCGACCGAAACCACCACCGACGAAGACATCGAGGCTTTCGCCACCGCGCTGGAAGCCGTTCTTGCAGGAGCGAGCGCATGAACGCCCCCAACGCATCCGGCTGGCGCCCGTCCATGGGTGGAGCCGGCGAAGCAAAGTTCGCAACCTCGTCAGGCGATTACGGCCTGATGCTCGAAGAAGCTCTGAGCTTCGAGCTGGGCAGCGCCGACAAGTGCGGCGTCGATATCGACGAGCCGAGCCGTGCTCCCGTTGCGGGCCTGAGCAAGTTCCTGCGCAAGTCCGCGCCCGCGCTGCCGGGCCTGACCGAGCCGGAGACCGTGCGCCACTACACCCGCCTGTCGCGCCAGAACTACGCGATCGACCTTGGGCCGTTCCCGCTCGGTTCGTGCACGATGAAGCACAACCCGCGCCTGAACGAGAAGATGGCCCGCCTGCCGGGCTTCGCCGACGTTCACCCGATGCAGCCGCAGACGACGGTGCAGGGCGCCCTCGAAGTCATCGAGCAGCTGGCCGACTGGCTCATCACGCTGACCGGCATGGCCTCGGTGGCGATGAGCCCCAAGGCGGGCGCGCATGGCGAACTGTGCGGGTTGCTCTGCATCCGTGCCGCTTTGGACGCGCGCGGCGAGGCGCGTGACGTCGTGCTGGTGCCCGAGAGCGCCCACGGCACCAACCCCGCCACCGCCGCCTTCGCGGGGTTCAAGGTGGAATCGATCCCCGCGACCCCGGCGGGCCGCGTGGACGTGGCGGCGCTCAAGGCCAAGCTTGGCCCCAACGTCGCGGGCGTGATGATCACCAACCCCAACACCTGCGGCCTGTTCGAGCCCGACATGCGCGAGATCGCCGATGCGGTCCATGCGGCAGGCGGCTATGTCTATTGCGACGGTGCGAACTTCAACGCCATCGTCGGCAAGGTGCGCCCGGGTGACCTCGGCGTCGATGCCATGCACATCAACCTGCACAAGACCTTCTCCACCCCGCATGGCGGCGGTGGTCCGGGTGCCGGGCCGGTGGTGCTGTCCGAAGCGCTGGCGCCCTTCGCGCCGCTGCCCTTCGTGACGCGCGGAGCAGATGGCTCGATCCACCTCGTCGAGGAGGAGAACGCCGCCGAGGGCCACGCGCAGGCGTTCGGCCGCATGGTCGCCTTCCACGGCCAGATGGGCATGTTCACCCGCGCGCTGACCTACATCCTCAGCCACGGCGCGGACGGTCTGCGCACGGTGGCCGAGGACGCGGTGCTCAACGCCAACTATGTGCTGCGTTCGTGCGAGGATCTGCTGCCTGCGCCCTTCGCGGACAGCGGCCCGTGCATGCACGAGGCGCTGTTCAGCGACGCCGGGCTGGCCGAGGGCTTCTCGACGCTCGACATCGCCAAGGGCCTGATCGACGAGGGCTTCCACCCGATGACGGTCTACTTCCCGCTGGTGGTCAAGGGCGCGATGCTGGTCGAGCCGACCGAGACCGAGAGCAAGGCGGGCCTCGATCGCTTCATCGCCTCGCTGCGCAGCCTCGCCGAGCGAGCAAAGGCGGGCGACGAAAGCCTGCACTCCGCACCGCACTTCGCGCCGCGCAGGCGGCTTGACGAAACGCTCGCCGCGCGCAAGCCTGTGCTCGTATGGCAGGGTGAACCCGGTGTTCCCGGCACGCCCTCGCTGAGTGAAATCGGAGGAAGCTGACACAGATGGGGGAGGGTGGACGCGGCCTCGTCACGTATCTGCCGCTGGCGATTTTCGTCGGCATCATGGCGCTGCGCATGATGCGGATGAAGAAGGCCAGGCCGCTGCGCCTTCCCCTGTTGTGGATCATGCCGGTGATCGTGGTGCTGGCGGTGTCGCTGGCGCTTGCGGGCATGCCGCCGAGCGGGCTGGGCTGGCTATGCCTGGCGACCGGCGTGATCGTCGGCGGCGCAATCGGCGCGCAGCGGGCGCGGCTGATGCACCTGCATATCGACGGTGAGGGCGAGAAGGCGCGCGTGATGATGCGCCAGTCGCCGCTGGCGATCCTGCTGATCGTCGCGGTTTTCCTCGCGCGGCGGTTCCTGCTGCCCAGCGGGTTTCAGGGCGGCGGAATGCAGAACGCGGCACACCCCGGTCATCCGGTCGGCAACGCGTTATTGATGATGGATGCGACGCTGGGCTTCGCGCTCGGGATGATCGTGGCGCTCCGGCTAGTGCTCTGGCTGCGGGCGCGAGACATGGTGGCAAACCACGTCTTCGACGCCTGAGGCGCTCAGTTTATGGCGTTCGATCCCGCCTGACCGACCGACTCGATGTCGCGGCCCAGGCCCTTGACGGTGTTGCAGGCGGTGGCGGTGAAAAGTACGCCGCCAAGGATGATGGTGGCGAGAATCTTGCTGGTCATCGAACGCATTTTCCTTCGTTGTCTGCGGCGATTAGCGCAGGAAACGTGTCAAGAAAAGCGTTCGTGAGACGGATGCAGGCAGGCTCCGGTCGGTGGCTTGGAACCTGCCTGCAGAGCACGTTACTTGATGGCGTCTTCGCCGGCCTTGCCGACCGACTCCACGTCGCGGCCTGCACCCTTGACGGTGTTGCAAGCGGCGGCGGAGAAAACGATGCCGCCCGCGACGAGGGCGAGTACGAGCTTCTTGACCATTTTGGTGTTCCTTTTTCCGGTGCGACGGGTGCTGCCACGCCGCGCATCGGGGTGAACACACATAGGCAGGTCAGGTTCCCTGAGCAGCCTCTTCCGTAACGCTTTCGTCGATGGCTGAGGTGGGCGAGACACGCCGTGCGAGGAAATGCTCGCGCGAGGTGATGATCAGGCCAGCCGCGACGATGATCGGCGCGCCCAGCCACATCGCCGCCGAGGGCACATGTCCCCAGATCGTCCAGCCGTAGAGTGTAGCCCAGATCAGCGCGGTGTAGTCCATCACCACCACCGTCGCGACTTGTCCCAGGCGCAGGGCCGAGGTGATGAGGAACTGCGCCAGTGTCCCCGCAAGCCCGATTGCAACGAGCAGCAGCCATTCGTAAGTCCCGTGCGCCGTGCCATAGAGCGGCAGCAGGATCGCCGCGAACAGCGAGCCGTAGAAGGCGAACCAGAAGACGCAGGCGATCGGTGCCTCGGTGCGCGAGAGATCGCGGATCTGGAAGCTGACCACGGCGACGATCAATCCCGCACCAAGCCCCGCCGCCAGTCCGAGCGCGGGGACGGGCGCACCGCCGGGCTGTGCGATGACCAGAACGCCGACGAAGCCCAGCAGCACCGCCGTCCAGCGCCACGGGCCGACCTTTTCGCGAAGGACCAGCGCGGTTATGATCACAGCGAACAGCGGCGTCGTGAACCCGAGCGTCGTGCCGACCGGCAAGGGCAGCAGCGTAGCGGCGCCGATGTTGCAGCACAGACCGGCGGTGCCGCTCGTCGCGCGCATGGCGTGGCTGCTCATGCGGCGGGTGCGCAGGAGGCCGAGATTGCCGGTCGCCGCCAGCCAGCCGAGGATGATCGGCACCGCCATCGCCTGTCGCCAGAACACCAGTTCGGGCAGCGACACGCCCGCTTCGCCCGCCAGCTTCACCAGCATGAACATCGTCGAGAGCATTACCATCGCGGCAAGGCGCAGGGCGATGGCCAGCATCGGGCGGTCTTTGCGAATGGTAGTGGAAGGTGCGGTCACGAAAGGGCGCTTTAACTCCGCCGCGCGCGAGGGCAAGGCGGGGCATGGACGATTCTCTGCATTGGATGACCATTTGCGGCAGCCTCGCCGCGCTGGTCGCGGTGATTGCCTGGCTGGGCGATCACCGGCGGCATCGCCGCAAGAACATTGAGAGGGTGGGTTTCATGCCGTGGACGCCCATCTTCTTCTTCTCGCTGATGGTGGCGGTGCTGCTCCTGGGCCTGTCGGCGCGGGAGTGGCTGGGCGGTTGATATTAGGCCGACTTGTTCGACAAACCTGAACAAGTGGATCGATTTTATCGGGCTGGCCGTAAGGGATCGGCAATGGGATCAACGCGCAAGCATTGACCTTTCCCGCCTTTCCTTTCGGAGAATTCGAATGAACCGCTATCTTGCATCGGCTCTGGCCGCTGCGTCTCTCGTCGTTGCCGCCCCGATCGTGGCGCAGCAGGCCGATACCAATGCCGCTGCCGTGCAGGCGGGCAACTATGCGCTCGACAGTGCGCACACGCTGGTGCGCTTCACCGTCGATCACTTCGGCATTAGCGAGTTCTTCGGCACCCTGCCGGGCGCGTCAGGTACGCTGTCGCTTGATCCGAAGAACCTGGCCTCGGCGAAGCTGGATGTTTCGGTTCCGGTGGCTTCCGTCTCCACCACCAACAAGACGCTCGATGAGGAACTGGTCGGTGCCGAATGGTTCGACGCCGCCCAGTACCCGACGATGCGCTTCGTCTCGACCAAAGTGGTGAAGACCGGCGCCAGCACCGCCGACGTCACCGGCAATCTGACCCTGCACGGCGTGACCAAGCCGGTGACGCTCAAGGCGAGCTTCAAGGCGGCCAACGTCAATCCGATGAAGAAGGTCTATACGCTCGGCTTCAATGCCGTGGGCACGATCAAGCGCACCGAGTTCGGCGTCACCAAGTACGCGCCGCTGGTCAGTGACGAGACGCAGATCGCCATCACCGCAGCTTTCGAGAAGCAGTAACTCTGCGTGATCTCGTTTGATTGAACAGACCTCGTCATTCCCGCGAAGGTGGGAACCCATCTCCTGAGGCGTCCTGTTGAAAGGGCATCAGATGGGTCCCCGCCTTCGCGGGGATGACGAAGGAATACGACACGCTTGAGGCTACGCACTTACGGGCCGCTTTCCTACATCCGCGCAATCACGTTTAACGTGGTGGATGAACCAGCCTCCGCCGCGCGCTCTCAACCGCCCCCGCCATATCCGTGTCCCCGCCTTCGCACCCGTGCCCGTGCGTCCGCGCAAGGACGGGTGGACGCCCGCGCGGCAGGCGGCCTTTCTCGCTGCCTTGGCGCAGGGCGGCGGTGTCGAGGCAGAGGCGCTCCGCGTGGGACTGTCGCGCGAGAGTGCCTATCGTCTGCGTCGCAAGCCCGGCGCGGGCAGCTTTGCCGCCGCCTGGGACAAGGTGACAGGCAAGCCGCCGGAAAAACGAAAGGTCACACCCGAGGAGCGCGCGGTGCGGGCGCGCTTCGGATTGCTGAAAGTGCGGATATATCGCGGTCGTCACATTGCGACCGAACTAAAGCCTGATAATCGCGCGCTTTTGTCGCTGCTGGCGCAGATCGATCGGGCGGCGGACCCGGACCGACCGGGCGCCTAAGGTGACAGATGTTTCACTGCCTCGTTTGTGTAAACCCCGGGGTGATCCGCCGGGGTGCACTTCGTTACAGACAGGCTTCGAGATAGGCCTGGTCGAAGCCGAACTGGCGGGCCTTCTCCAGCGTGTAGGGGCGCAGGCCCGAGGGGCGGAATTCGCCGATGATCTTGCCGTCGTCGGTCTCGTCCAGATACTCGAACTTGAACAGTTCCTGGGTGACGATGACGTCGCCTTCCATGCCGATCACCTCGGTGATGTTGGTGGTGCGGCGCGAGCCGTCGCGCAGGCGCTTCACCTGCACGATGAGGTCGACGGACTCGGCGATCTGGCGGCTGATGGCTTCCTTGGGGATCTTGATGTCGCCCATCAGGATCATGTTCTCCATACGGCCCAGGCATTCGCGCGGGCTGTTGGCGTGGAGCGTGCACATCGAACCGTCGTGGCCTGTGTTCATGGCGGCGAGCAGGTCGAAGCACTCGGCGCCGCGGATTTCGCCGAGGATGATGCGGTCAGGACGCATACGCAGGGCGTTCTTGACGAGGTCGCCGATGGTGATCGCGCCCTGGCCTTCGAGGTTCGGCGGACGGGTTTCCAGCGGCAACCAGTGGGGCTGCTGCAGGCGAAGTTCGGCCGCGTCCTCGATCGTCAGCACGCGCTCGCCCGGGTCGATCATCTTGGACAGGGCGTTGAGCATCGTCGTCTTGCCCGAACCCGTACCGCCCGAGATCACCACGTTCATGCGGCAGGCCCCGGCGATCTTGAGCGCGGTCGCCATCTTCTCGCTCATCGAGCCGAAGCCCTGGAGCATGTCGATGGTGATCGGCTTCTCGGAGAACTTACGGATCGAGATGGCAGTTCCGCGCAGCGACAGCGGCGGGACGATCACGTTGACGCGGCTGCCGTCCTTGAGGCGGGCGTCGGCCAGCGGCGTGGTCTGGTCGACACGGCGGCCGACTTGGTTGACGATGCGCTGGGCGATCTGGAACAAGTGCTGCTCGTCGCGGAACTTGGTCGGTGCGAGCTGCAGCTTGCCCTTCTTTTCGATGTAGGTCTGGTTCGGGCCGTTGACCATGATATCGGAGATATCCGGGTCGTTGAGCAGTTCCTCCAGCGGCCCGAAGCCGAGCAGTTCGTCGATCAGCACCTTTTCCAGCGCGAACTGTTCGCGGCGGTTGAAGGTGATCTTCAACTCGGCGAGGACCTCCATGATGATCGGACGGAATTCCTCCGACAGCTCATCCTTGGTCAGCGTCGCGGCGGCTTCGGGATCGACGCGCTCCAGCAGGCGCGGCAGAACCTGCTCTTTGATCTTGTGGATCGAGGCTTCGAAGCCGTTCTGCTCGGACTCGGCATGGACCGCGTTGGCGCGATCGGCGAGCCGCGACATGGCATCGTCGCGCGACGGGGCAAGCGAGTCGCCCGAGATGGAGGGAAACTGGTCGCCGGGAACGGGCGCCGAACCCGGAATGGCGGCGACGACATCGCCTCCGCTCTTGAGCGGCTTCGCCACGCCGAAAGCAGGGCGCGCGCCCTGACCCATACCACCGATGCCGTTGCGCCGACCGAATGCCGTCATGAAACCGTCAACCTCAAGCGCCGCCCTTGGAAGGGGGCGATCCATGCCTAATTCCAGGCACTGTTAAGGTTGAAACTTTGATAACTTACTAATGCGCTGCACCGGAGGGCGAAGTGGACGATGACGATCGCACCTGCTGGCTGTGCGCACGGCCGCTGGGGTGCAAGGTGGAATGGCATCACCCGGTGCCCAAGAGCCGGGGAGGGCGCGAGACGGTGCCGCTTCATCCGATCTGTCACCGGACGATCCATGCAGCGCTGGGCAATGCGCAACTGGCGCGGATGAAGCCGGAAAGCGCGGAGCTTCTGAAGGTGGAGGAAATCGCGCGGTTCGTGCGCTGGGTGGCGGGAAAGCCGCCGGATTTTCATGCGCCGACGCGGCGGAAGCGATGAGCCAAAGCAAAACGGGCGGGCGGCCTTTCGACCACCCGCCCGCCGCAAGGATTCGGATGAACCTTAGTTCTTGGTCTTGTCGACCAGGGCGTTGGCGCCGATCCAGGGCATCATGGCGCGCAGCTTGGCGCCGGTTTCCTCGATCGGGTGACGCTTGGCGGCAAGGCGCGAAGCCTTCAGCTCGGGCTGGCCGGCGCGGTTGTCGAGCACGAAGTCCTTCACGAAGCGGCCCGACTGGATGTCTTCCAGAACGCGCTTCATTTCCTTCTTGGTCTCTTCGGTGATGATGCGCGGACCGGTCTTGATGTCGCCGTATTCGGCGGTGTTCGAGATCGAGTAGCGCATGTTGGCGATGCCGCCTTCATACATCAGGTCGACGATCAGCTTCAGTTCGTGGAGGCACTCGAAGTAGGCCATCTCGGGAGCGTAGCCGGCTTCCACCAGCGTCTCGAAGCCGGCCTGGACCAGCGCGGTTGCGCCGCCGCAGAGCACGGCCTGCTCACCGAACAGGTCGGTTTCGCATTCCTCGCGGAAGTTGGTCTCGATGATGCCCGAACGGCCGCCGCCGACGCCCGAAGCATAGGCGAGGGCGATGTCCTGCGCGTTGCCGGTGGTGTCCTGGTGGATCGCGATGAGGCAGGGCACGCCGCCGCCGCGCTGGTATTCGCTGCGCACGGTGTGGCCCGGGCCCTTGGGCGCGATCAGGAACACGTCGATGTCGGTGCGCGGCTCGATCAGGCCGAAGTGGACGTTGAGGCCGTGCGCGAAGGCGAGCGCGGCGCCGGGCTTCAGGTTCTCATGGATGTCGGCGGCGTAGATGGCGGCCTGATGCTCGTCGGGAGCGAGGATCATGATGACGTCGGCCCATGCGGCGGCGTCCTTGTTCGACATGACCTTGAAGCCGGCGGCTTCGGCCTTCTTGGCGGTTGCCGAACCGTCACGCAGGGCGATGGCGACGTTCTTGACGCCCGAATCACGCAGGTTCTGGGCATGGGCATGGCCCTGGCTGCCGTAACCCAGGATCGCGATGTTCTTCTCGGCGATCAGGTTGATGTCGCAATCGGCGTCGTAATAGACCTTCATCGTTCTTCCTTCCGTCATCCCGGCGAACCGGGACGGTTATTGTCCAAGCGCCGCCCGAACGGGCCAACGCAATTTTGAAGTTCAGGCTTCTTCAGGCCCACGGGCCATGGCGACGATGCCGGTGCGGCCGACCTCGACGAGGCCGAGGTCGCGCATCAGCGCCACGAAGCTGTCGATCTTGTCCGGGGCGCCGGTCATCTCGAAGATGAAGCTTTCGGTCGTGGTATCGACCGGGCGAGCGCGGAACACGTCGGCGATACGCAGGGCCTCGACACGCTTCTCGCCGACGCCCGCGACCTTCACCAGCGCCAGTTCGCGCGCCACATGCGGGCCGACTTCGGTGAGATCGACGACCTTGTGGACCGGAACGAGACGCTCGAGCTGCGCGTGGATCTGGTCGATCTGGCTGCGCGGGCCGTGCGTCACGATCGTGATCCGGCTCACCGAATGGTTGTCGGTGATGTCGGCCACGGTGAGGCTGTCGATATTGTAGCCGCGTGCGGTGAACAGGCCTGCGATCTTGGCGAGAATGCCCGCCTCGTTGTCGACCGTCACGGTCAGGACGTGCCGTTCCTCGGCTTCATGCTGGATGTGCATCATGGGTTCTCTCGTCCTCAGACCAGCGCTTTGGCTTCGTCGTCCATCGTGCCGGCAACGCTGTCGCCGTAGAGGATCATGTCGGTGTGCGCCGCGCCCGAGGGGATCATCGGGAAGCAGTTGGTTTCCTTGTGGACCAGACAGTCGACGATCACCGGACCGGGATGGTCGATCATCGCCTGGATGCCCGCATCAAGCTCGCTCTCGTTCTCGATGCGGATGCCCTTCCAGCCGTAAGCCTCGGCCAGCTTCACGAAGTCAGGCAGGCTGTCCGAATAGGAGTTCGAATAGCGGCTCTCGTACGTCAGTTCCTGCCACTGGCGGACCATGCCCATCCACTCGTTGTTGAGGATGAAGACCTTGACCGGCAGGCGGTACTGCGTGGCGGTGCCCAGCTCCTGGATGTTCATCTGGATCGAGGCGTCGCCCGCGATGTCGATGACGAGGCTGTCGGGGTTGCCGCACTGCGCGCCGATCGCTGCGGGCAGGCCGTAGCCCATGGTGCCCAGACCGCCCGAAGTCAGCCACTTGTTGGGCTTAAAGAAGGGGAAGTACTGTGCCGCCCACATCTGGTGCTGGCCGACTTCGGTGGAGATAACCGGGTCCTTCGACTTGGTCAGCTCGTACAGTCGCTCGACCGCCAGCTGCGGCATGATCGCCTGCGCGTTCGAGGGGTAAGCGAGGCTCTTGCGTTCCCGCCAGCCGTCGACGCGGGCCTTCCACGCGGTCAGGTCCTGAGCCTTGCGGGTGCCCCACTCGGTGAGGATCTGTTCGAGCACCACGGCGCAGTCGCCGATGATCGGCAGGTCCACCGGCACGACCTTGTTGATTGATGCGCGGTCGATGTCGATGTGAATCTTCTCGGAATTCGGCGCGAAGGCGTCGAGGCGGCCGGTCACGCGGTCGTCGAAGCGGGCACCGACGCACAGGATGAGGTCAGCCTGGTTCATCGCCATGTTGGCCTCGAACGTTCCGTGCATGCCCAGCATGCCCAGCCAGTCGGCGTGGTCGGCCGGGAACGCGCCGAGGCCCATCAGCGTGGAGGTGACGGGCGCGCCGGTCTTCGCCTGCAGCTCGCGCAGCAGCGCGGTGGCGCGCGGACCGGCGTTGATGACGCCGCCGCCGGTGTAGAACACCGGAGCCTTGGCATTGGCCAGCATCTCGACCGCGCGGGCGATCTCTTCCGAGGTGCCCTCGGTGCGCGGGTTGTAGCGCTGCTTGCGCTGGATCGGGCCGTCGTTCCACGTTGCCATGGCGATCTGGACATCCTTGGGGATGTCGATCAGCACTGGGCCGGGGCGGCCGGTGGTGGCGATCTGGAACGCCTCGTCGATCACCGCGGCAAGGTCGTTCGGGTCCTTCACCAGATAGTTGTGCTTGGTGCAGTGGCGCGAGATGCCAACGGTGTCGGCTTCCTGGAATGCATCCGATCCGATCAGCCCGGTGGGAACCTGGCCGGTGATGACCACAAGCGGGATCGAATCCAGGAACGCGTCGGCAATGCCTGTGATCGCGTTGGTCGCGCCGGGGCCGGAGGTGACCAGCACGACGCCGGGCTTGCCGGTCGAACGCGCATAACCTTCGGCGGCGTGCGCCGCACCGGCCTCGTGGCGGACGAGGATGTGGCGAAGTCGTTCGTCACCGAAGAGAGCGTCGTAGATCGGTAGCACGGCGCCGCCGGGATAGCCGAATACGAACTCGACCCCCTGCTTGACCAGGCTTTCGACCAGGATGCTCGCGCCGCTGCGCTCTTCACTCACAATACATTCCTTCATTAATTCGTTCGGGCGGGAGCACCGGCAATTCCGGCTGCCTCCCTAATGAATCCGACCCGGCACGTCGGCTTGGGCGTACCGGGTCGTCTCCTCTCCTCCCCGCATAACTTCCATCAGCGAGGTAGGATCGGCCTCTAGGCATGTGGATATGTCAGGTCAACCCGGAAAGCGCAATAAAATATCATTTATGGCATTTGAGTTGTAATTTTCACATTGCAGGCGATGCCAATCCGCAGGGGGCTGGTGCCTCAGCCACGTAAATTGGCGCTTGGCGTAGTTGCGGGTCGCCTGCGATCCGCGTTCGATGGCGGTTTGCAGCGTCCATTCGCCCTTGATGACGCCCGTGAGCTCCGGGACGCCGATGGCGCGCATCACCGCGAGGGCGGGGTCGAGATCGCGGGCGAGGAGTGCCTCCACTTCCGCCAGGGCGCCGCGCTCGACCATGCGCTCGAACCGCAGGTCGCAGCGCGCATAAAGCCACTGGCGCTCGGGCAGCAGGATCGCAGGGTGAAGCGCGACCGCGTGGCCGATGCCGCCTTCGGTCTGTGTCTGCCAGTGCGTGAGGCCGTGACCGGTGGAGCGCACGACCTCCAGCGCGCGTGCGACGCGCGTGGTATCTGCCGGGGAGAGGCGGGCGGCACGCTCGGGGTCTTCGACGAGGAGGGCAGCGTAGGCCTCGGCGACGGGCAGGGCACGCACCGCCTCGCGGATGTCCGGATCGATCGCAGGGATCGGCGCGATCCCGTCGAGCATGGTGCGGATATAAAGGCCGGTGCCGCCGACGAGGATCGGCACCGCGCCCTCGGCGTGGACTTGCGCGATGGTCCCGGCTGCCGCGCGCGCCCAGTCGGCTGCGGAGCAGCTTTGCGCGCCGTCCCAGGCACCGAACAGGCGGTGCTCGATGCCGCCCATGTCCGCTTCGGTCGGACGCGCGCTCAGGACCGTCAGGTCGGCGTAGACTTGCGAGCTGTCCGCGTTGACCACCACCGCGCGGCGGCCCCGACGTTCGAGTTCCTGCGCCAGGGCGACCGCACAATCGCTCTTGCCGCTGGCGGTCGGCCCTGCGATGAGCGCCAGCGGCGGCCGGTCTCCGGCTGAGATATCGTATGGCGCATCAAGGGAATTCGCAGTGCTCATTGCCCGGCTGATAGCAGAACCGGATCATCTTTCGACCAGTCTCGAAGCCGCGAAAGCGCAAATGGCTGAAGGCGGCGTGCGGATCGCGGATGCGACGATGCTCGATTTCTGCGGGCAGACGATGCAGATCGACTCGCCTGATGATAACGCCGACGTCCTGCGCGCCGCGCTCGACGCGCATTTCGGCACGACTGACGGCCTCGTCGCCGCCGATGAACCGGTGGTGCCCAAGGTGTTCATTTCCGACATGGATTCGACCATGATCGGGCAGGAATGCATCGACGAACTCGGCGATTTCGCAGGGTTGAAGGAGCGCATCGCCGACATCACAGAGCGCGCCATGCAGGGCGAACTCGACTTCGAGCAGGCCCTGCGCGAGCGTGTCGGGCTGCTGAAGGGGCTCTCCACCAGCGCCATCGACGAATGCCTCGCCACGCGAATCCGGCCGATGCCGGGTGCGAAAGTGCTGGTCGAGACGCTCAAGAAGCTGGGCTGCCGCACCGTACTGGTGACCGGCGGCTTCCATCACTTCGCCGATCCCGTGGCGGAGATGCTGGGCTTCGAGCATGTCGTCGGCAACCGCCTCGAAGTTGCGGACGGCAAGCTGACCGGCGGCCTCGTCGGCGGGATCGTCGATTCGTCGGTGAAGAAGGCGACGCTGCTGGCCGAACTGGAAGCGGCCGGAAACATGGGGGGCGAGGGTGTCACCAGTCTCGCGACCGGCGACGGTGCGAATGATATTCCGATGTTGGAGACGGCGACTTACGGCATCGCCTATCACGCCAAGCCCAAGGCACGCGCGGCCTCGAACGGCTGGATCGATCGCGGTGACCTGACCAGCGTGCTGCGCCTGCTTGGTATTCCCGAGAAAGACTGGGTGCGCTAACTAGCCCCTCGTCATTGCGAGCGAAGCGAAGCAACCCAGGGCGTCGTGGTGCTGCTCTGGATTGCTTCGCTTCGCTCGCAATGACGAAGTAGATTATCCCGCGCTGACTTCCAGAACTTCGATCGCCTCTTCCCGGCCGTTGAAGTCCACGAAATCGCCCACTTCCGCGCCCAGCAGTGCCTTGGCGAGCGGGGCGACGAATGCGAGCCGGTCGTGCGCCGGATCTGCCTCGTCATGGCCGACGATGACGATCTCGCGCGCCTTGCCCCCCAGCATGAACCGCACGCGGCTGCCGAAGCGGACGATGCCGCCCTCCGGCACCGGCTGCACTTGCGCCGTATCGACCCGCGCCTGCCAGTAGCGCAAATCCCGCTTGGCCGAAGTGAGCGCGGTCTCCTCGGTCAGTGCCGCGACTTGTGCTTCCAATTCCGCGATCTTGCCGACGATCAGTTGCCGCCCGTGTACGGTCACAAGGTTCGGACCCGGCGGGATCGGCACCTCGAACTTGGGCTCCAAGTGCTCCTCATCCCCGTCGCGCCGGAAGGCGACGCTCATTTCCCGCGGCCCATCAAGGTTTCGAGTTCTTCGTGGACCTCCAGCCATTCGGTCTCGGCCAGTTCGAGGGCTTCCGCCGCCGTCCCGTGAAGCTTGCCCAGCGCACCGACTGCCAGGCCCTTGAGATCGCCCTTCGCCGAGGCCGGATCGGCCAGCGCGTCGAGCAGGCTGTCGACGTGAGCTTGTGCGCGCTTCATGCGCGTCTCGGCCGCCGTCACCTTCTTGCGCAGTGCCTTCAGTTCCTCGCGCGCGATGGCGCCGCTCTTCTTGACCGGTGCATCGCCGCCCTTGGCTGAGACCGTCTCGACCTTGGGCTGGTTCCGGCCGAGCACGAAGTCGATGTAGTCCTCCATCGACCCGTCGTAGTTCTCCGCCGTGCCGCCTTCGACCAGTACCAGCCGGTCGGCCGCCAGTTCGACCATGTGGCGATCGTGGCTGACGAGGATCACCGCGCCCTCGAACGAGTTGAGCGCCTGCACCAGAGCCTCGCGCGCATCGACGTCGAGGTGGTTGGTCGGCTCGTCGAGGATCAGCATGTGCGGCGCGTCGCGCGTCACCAGCGCCAGCGCCAGACGCGCGCGCTCACCGCCCGAAAGCGTGCCAGTCACCGCCGTCGCGCGGTTGCCCGAGAAGCCGAAGCGGCCGAGCTGCCCGCGCACCGCGAGCGGCGGCTTGCCCTCCATCGCGCGGGTCATCAGTTCCAGCGGGGTGGAATCGCCCGGCAGTTCCTCCACCTGATACTGCGTGAAGTAGCCGATGCGGATCTTGGGCGAGAAGGTGATCCCGCCTTCCATCGGCTCCAGCTGGCGTGCAAGCAGGCGCGCCAGCGTGGTCTTGCCGTTGCCGTTGCGGCCCAGCAGCGCGATGCGGTCCTCGGGATCGATGCGCAAGTTGAGGCGGCGCAGGATCGGCTTGTCCTCGACGTAGCCCACGGCGGCGAGGTCCAGCGTGATGAGCGGTGGGCGCAGTTCGTCGGGGCTGGGGAAGTCGAAGCTGAGCGAGGCGTCCTCCGCCATCGCCGCGATCGGCTGCATCTTCGCCAACATCTTGGCGCGAGACTGCGCCTGCTTCGCGGTCGAGGCACGCGCCGAATTGCGCGCGACGTAATCGGCCAGCTTCTTCTTCTGCGCTTCCTGGTTGGCGCGGGCGGCGGCGGCCTGGGCGGCGCGTTCGGCGCGGATGCGCTCGAAGCTGTCGTAGTCGCCGGGATAGAGCGTCAGCTTGCCCTGTTGCAGGTGCAGGATGTGATCGACCACGGTGTTGAGCAGGTCGCGCTCGTGGCTGATGACCAGCAGCGTCTTGGGGTAGCTCTTGAGGAAGTTCTCCAGCCACAGCGTCGCTTCGAGGTCGAGGTGGTTCGACGGTTCGTCGAGCAGCATGACGTCGGGCTCGGAGAACAGCAGCGAGGCGAGCGCGACGCGCATCTTCCAGCCACCCGAGAAACTGTCGAGAGGGCGCGCCTGCATCTCCTCGTCGAAGCCGAGGCCGACGAGGATGCGCGCCGCGCGGGCAGGGGCGGTGTAGGCGTCGATCGCGATCAGCCGCTCGTGCACGTCGCCGAGGCGGTTGGGATCGGTGCACGTCTCGGCCTCGGCCAGAAGTGCGGTGCGCTCGGTGTCGGCTTCTACCACTGCCTCGAATGGGGTTCGGGTGCCGTTGGGTGCCTCCTGCGCAATGTAGCCGAGACGCGCACGGCGCGGCATCTCGACCGAACCGCCGTCGGGATCGAGTTCGCCAATGATGGTCTTCACCAGCGTGGACTTGCCGGCGCCGTTACGGCCGATCAGCCCGATCTTGCCGTTTTGCGGCAGCGTGGCCGACGCGCCGTCGATGATGGTGCGGCCGCCGAGGCGCACGGTGATATCGCGAATGCTCAACATGGGGCGAGCGCCTAGCAGGGTCGGAGAGAAAGCGGAACAAGATCAACACAAGGAATCTGGGGCCATCGCCCCAGACCCCCATACCGTCGTCGTTGTCTGTGCAGCCTTGTCAGCCAAGATGACGCCGAAGCTATTTTGTCTTCCACTTCACCGTCGAGCGTAAGGATGCGTCGCGCGTGACCTCGACGGTATACGGGGTGCAGGGGTGGTAAACCCCTGCGTCCGTTAGGCGCTTTTAATGTCGTCTAGTTAACACTTGACGCCTTGCGAAACTTATCAACACGAAAACTTTGCCCGCATGTTTCCAGCACTTCTCCTCCACCTGTCGCAAACCGCAGGAATCCTTTAGAGTTTGGGCTTGCAACCCCGAATCACATGTGATTCAAGCGACATATGCGGACCGTGCGACAGGACACCAACATAGCCAGAGAACGTCTCGTGAAGGGCCTTGCCCTCGCGCTGCTGTTGCTCATGGGTCTCTGGTGCGTCGCCGGACCCAGCGGCTTGCTTGCTTGGGGTGAAAACCAGCGCCTGCTCGATCAGCGCGAGAAGCAACTGGTCGATCTCAAGGTCGATCGCGATCATCTCAAGAACCGCGTCGCACTGCTCGATCCCAGGAAGATGGATCCCGACCTCGCGGGCGAACTGGTCCGCAGCAACCTGAACGTCGCGCGTCCCGACGAGATGGTTATGCAACTCCCCTGAGGTCTCGCGCGTTGCCTCTCGTTGGAGAGATGTCGCAATGCCGTTTTTTGCAAACCTCGTTGCAAAAAAGTCCACGTTCGGAGCCCGTTTTCGAGCCTGCGCGCTTTCGCTTTGGCTGCGTCCTTCCTATACCGCCCTCACTGAAACGATCGCACCAACGATGGGGAGCACCCGTTGCCCAAAGCAAAGACCCCGGCAGTAGAAGCCGCTGCCGTAGAAGAGGATTTCGCGCTCCACAGCCTCCAGGAAGCCCTGGACGCGGACAAGCGCTACAAGCCTTCCAAGGAAGAGCTCCTGCATTTCTATGAGCAGATGCTGCTCATCCGCCGCTTCGAGGAAAAGGCCGGCCAGCTTTACGGCCTCGGCCTGATCGGCGGCTTCTGCCACCTCTACATCGGCCAGGAAGCTGTCGCCGTGGGCCTGCAGTCCGCGCTCGACAACGACAAGGACTCGGTGATCACCGGTTACCGCGACCATGGCCACATGCTCGCCTACGGCATCGATCCCAAGGTCATCATGGCCGAGCTGACCGGCCGCGAAGCCGGTATCTCGAAGGGCAAGGGCGGCTCGATGCACATGTTCTCCGTGGAGCATCGCTTCTACGGCGGCCACGGCATCGTCGGCGCGCAGGTCTCGCTTGGCGCGGGTCTGGCGTTCGCGCACAAGTACCGTGAAGACGGCGGCGTCGCGATGGCCTACTTCGGCGATGGCGCGGCCAACCAGGGCCAGGTCTACGAGAGCTTCAACATGGCGGCTCTCTGGAAGCTGCCGATCATCTTCGTGATCGAGAACAACGGCTACGCCATGGGCACCGCCGTGAAGCGCGGCTCGGCCGAGACGCACTTCCACCGCCGCGGCACCGCGTTCCGCATTCCCGGCATGTCGGTGGACGGCATGGACGTTCTCGAAGTCCGCAAGTCGGCCGAGATCGCGCTGGAATACGTGCGCGCGGGCAATGGTCCGGTTCTCATGGAACTGAACACGTACCGCTATCGCGGCCACTCGATGTCGGACCCTGCGAAGTACCGCAGTCGCGAGGAAGTCCAGGGCGTGCGCGAAAAGCGCGACCCGATCGACCACGCCAAGACCGAACTGCTGGCCATGGGCGTGACCGAAGAAAGCCTCAAGGAAGTCGACAAGCGCATCCGCGCGCAGGTCGCCCAGTCCGCCGACTTCGCCGAGAACTCGCCGGAGCCCAGCGCCCCCGAACTGTATACCGACGTCCTGGTGGAGAGCTACTGAGATGGCGATCGAACTGAAGATGCCCGCTCTCTCCCCGACGATGGAAGAGGGCAAGCTGGCCAAGTGGCTGGTCAAGGAAGGCGACGAGGTTTCCTCGGGCACCATCCTTGCTGAAATCGAGACCGACAAGGCGACGATGGAATTCGAATCCATCGACGAAGGCACCGTCGGCAAGATCCTCGTCGCCGAAGGCACCGAGGGCGTGAAGGTCGGCACCGTGATCGCGATGCTGGCCGGTGAAGGCGAGGATGCCTCCGCCGTCGAAGCGCCCAAGGCTGCCGAAAAGGTCGAAGAGGCTCCCAAGTCGGAAGAGAAGAAGCCTGCCGAGGGCGGCACCGCCAATCTCGCCAGCGACCTCAAGACCGCACGCGACCCGCAGCTGCCGCATGGCACCAACATGAAGACCTCGACCGTACGCGACGCTCTGCGCGACGCCATGGCCGAGGAAATGCGCCGCGACAGCCGCGTCTTCGTGATGGGCGAGGAAGTCGCCGAGTACCAGGGCGCCTACAAGGTGACTCAGGGCCTGCTCGAAGAGTTCGGTCCCACCCGCGTCATCGACACGCCGATCACCGAGTACGGCTTCGCCGGCATCGGCACCGGCGCGGCGATGGGCGGTCTGCGTCCGGTCATCGAGTTCATGACGTTCAACTTCGCCATGCAGGCGATCGACCACATCATCAACTCGGCCGCCAAGACCAACTACATGTCCGGCGGCCAGATGCGCTGCCCGATCGTGTTCCGTGGTCCCAACGGCGCGGCCTCGCGCGTGGGCGCCCAGCACTCGCAGAACTACGGTCCGTGGTACGCCAACGTCCCCGGCCTCGTGGTCATTGCGCCGTACGATGCTTCGGACGCCAAGGGCCTGCTCAAGGCGGCCATCCGTTCGGAAGACCCGGTCGTGTTCCTCGAGAACGAGCTGGTCTACGGTCGTTCGTTCGAACTGCCCGAACTGGACGACCACGTCCTGCCGATCGGCAAGGCGCGGATCATGCGCGAAGGCAAGGACGTGACGATCGTGTCCTACTCGATCGGCGTCGGCCTCGCTCTCGAGGCAGCCGAGCGTCTGGCCGAAGAGGGCATCGACGCCGAAGTCATCGATCTTCGCACCCTGCGCCCGCTCGACAAGGAAACGGTGCTCGCCAGCCTCGCCAAGACCAACCGCATGGTCGTGGCCGAGGAAGGCTTCCCGGTCTGCTCGATCGCCTCGGAAATCATCGCGATCTGCATGGAAGACGGCTTCGACAACCTCGACGCGCCGGTCGTGCGCGTGTGCAACGAGGACGTGCCGCTGCCTTACGCCGCGAACCTCGAAAAGCTGGCGATCATCGACGCTGACCGCATCGTGGCGGCGGTGAAGAAGGTCACCTACAGGTAATCTCTTCGCCCACGGGCTTTGAGATGATGCGCGGGCGGCGGTGCTTCGGCACCGTCGCCCGTGTCGCGTTTGGGGTTTCGCCTCGCTCCGGCACCGACTAGGGAAACCGGGTGACCGACTCCCCAACTCCCACGATTTCCGCCTCGAACGAGGACATCCTCGTGCAGTCGCTGCCCACAGTGTCGCGCCTGGCGCTGGTCTATGCGCCGAAGTCCGCGCGTGAGCAGACGCTGGCATTGTTGGCGCTCGACGCGCGCCTTGCGCATCTGCTGCGGCATTCGCGCGAGCCGATGATGGCGCAGCTGCGTCTGGCATGGTGGCGCGAATCCCTCGGCCAGTCGGCCGAGCAGTGGCCCAATGGCGAGCCCCTGCTGGCGCTGCTGAAAAGCTGGAACGGCCATCACGGCGGTCTCGCCGCGCTCGTCGATGGCTGGGAAGCCATGACCGGGCCCGCGCCGCTTTTCGCCGAAGCGCTTGAGACCATGGCGCATGGCAGGGCCGAGGCGTTCGCCGCGCTGGCCGACGCTCTCGGCCGGAGCCAGGAGCGCGAGGCCGCGATGAAGCTGGGCCGCGCCTGGGCGCTCAACGATCTGGCGATGCGGCTCGGCCATGCCAGCGAGCGTGAGACCGCGCGCGAACTCGCACAGGCGAGCAGCGGTGCGCGGGTGTCCCGTTCCTTGCGCCCGCTGATGGTGCTTCACGGCCTAGCCGCGCGGCGTCTCGCCAAGGGTGAAGAATCCGGCGCGACTTCGCCTGCTGCCATGCTCAAGGCGATGCGGCTCGGGCTGCTGGGGTTCTGATTGCAGCGTTGTAATTTCCGCTCGCGCGCCGGGTGGTTCTAGGATCGCGGGGTCATGGATACCGCGCAATGAATCGCTTTCTGCTTGGCGGCCTCGCCGTTTTCGTACTCCTGGGCATCGGCCTGTTCTGGTGGCAGGGACACGCCGAAGTCGAGGCCGCCGCCCCACCAGCGGCGCCGATGGCGACGGAGCCTGCCCCGCTGCCGAGCGCCGATGTGGGCGACATGGTCGGCCCCGAACTTCCCGAGGCGACCGAACTCAGCCGCGAGCAGCGCCGCTTCGGACGCTACGATCGCGACCGTGATGGACGGATTTCCCGCAACGAGATGCTTTCGACGCGCTCGGACATTTTCCGCAAGCTCGACAAGGACGGCAACAATCTGCTGACGTTCGAGGAATGGGCCGTGGCCACGGTCGACAAGTTCGACGGCGCCGACGGCGACCGCGACGGCTATCTCACGCCTGCCGAATTCCGCAAGACGGCGCCGCCGCCTAAGCCCAAGGCGAAGTGTTCGTGTTGATTTTTGCGGTCGGGTGGTGCCCACCCCGCTGCGACTAACTCGCTACGCTCGCAAGTCTCGCTGCCCCTCCCGTAAACGGGAGGGGGTAAGCGCAGGCCTCTCATTCCCCTCCCGCTTGCGGGAGGGGGCAGGGGCGGGCCGCACCAGTGTCAGACCGCGATGCTCTCAAGCCACGGCGCGATCTCGGCCTTGGCGCGCTCTGTATAGGCCTCCTTGCGCTGCTTCTTCTTTACGTCGTGCAGCGGCGGGAACAGGCCGAAGTTGACGTTCATCGGCTGATAGGTCTCGGCCTCGGCATCGCCGGTGATGTGCGAGAGCAGGGCGCCCATCGCAGTTGTGCGCGGCGGGGCCTGCCATTCGCGGCCCGCGAGGTCAGCCGAGGCCATCAGGCCCGCCATCAGGCCGACCGCGGCGCTCTCTACATAGCCTTCGCAGCCGGTGATCTGCCCGGCAAAGCGCACATTCGGCGCGGTCTTCAGGCGCAGGGTGCGGTCCAGCAGCACCGGCGAATTGAGGAAGGTGTTGCGGTGCAGGCCGCCGAGACGCGCGAACTCGGCGTTCTCCAGCCCCGGGATCGTGCGGAACAGGCGCACTTGCTCGGCGTGCTTCAGCTTGGTCTGGAAGCCGACCATGTTCCAGATCGTTCCGAGGTTGTTGTCCTGCCGCAGCTGCACCACCGCATAGGCCCAGCGGCCGTTCGGGTGCTCCGGGGTCGCCCAGTGCGGGTTGTCGAGACCGACCGGCTTCATCGGGCCGAAGCGCAGGGTGTCGATGCCGCGCTCGGCCATGACTTCGATGGGCATGCAGCCGTCGAAGTAGGGGGTGTTTGCCTCCCACTCCTTGAACGCGGTCTTCTCGCCCGCGACTAGCCCCGCGTGGAATGCCAGGTACTGCTCCTTGGTCATCGGGCAGTTGATGTAGTCCTTGGTCTCGCCCTTGTCCCAGCGCGAGGCCATCCAGCACACGTCCATGTCGATGGTGTCGCGGTAGACGATGGGGGCGATGGCGTCGAAGAACGCGAGGCTGTCGGCGCCGGTCGCCTTGCCGATCGAGCCGGCCAGCGCCTCTGCGGTGAGGGGGCCTGTGGCGACGATCACTGGCGCATCGGCGGGCAGGGCGTCGATGCGTTCGCGCACGATCTCGACGTTGGGCAGCGCGGCAAGGCGCGCCTCGACTTCGGCGGAGAAGATCTCGCGGTCCACGGCCAGCGCCGATCCGGCGGGCACTTCAGCCTTGGCGGCGGCGCTCATGATGAGCGAATCGCATTGGCGCATCTCGTGGTGGAGCAGGCCGACGGCGTTCTTCTCGTGATCGTCCGAGCGGAACGAATTGGAGCAGACCAGTTCGGCGAGGCCGTCGCCCTGATGGGCCGGGCTGCGTTCCCCGGTCCCGCGCATTTCCGAGAGGCGCACCTTGAAGCCCCGGCGGCCGAGTTGCCATGCCGCTTCGCTTCCAGCGAGGCCGCCGCCGATGATGTGGATCTGATGGGTCATGCGGCAGCGCCTAGACCCTATCGCGGCGATGGAAAAGCCCTGCGGCATCTGTCATGGCATGGCGGTTATCGAAGGAGACCGCATGCCGCACCGCGCCCTGATCGAACGCCGTCCCTGGCTGCTGGCTAGCATCGTGCTTGCCGTCGCGTGGGTCTGGCTGCGCGGGAGCACCTTGCCGGGGCTTTACCTGATCGTGCTCAAGGGCGCGCCGCTGGCCTTGCTGGCGGTCTATGCGGTGCTGCGGCATCGGGGGAACGACACCCGCTCGCTGGCGGGGATGCTGGGACTGGAGGCGGTCGGCTCGGCGCTGTGGTACGACGTGCCGGTGATCGGGCTGAACGCGATGCTGATCGCCTTCCTGATCGGCCTGTCGCTGTTCCTGATGCACCGCCGTGCGGTGATGGACGGCGGGCGCAAGGTGGCGGCGCTGGTGCTGACGCTGGGCACGCCGCTGCTGTGCTTCTTCGCGGCGGACCGGGCAGGCGTGGGCGTGCCGCTGTTCCTCGGCCTTGCGCTGGGCGGCATGGCGGCATCGGCATGGATCAGCACCTTCCCGCGCTCGCGCGTCGGCCTTGGCGCGGCGCTGGTCGTGGCGGGCGTGGTGCTGGAAATCGCGGCGGCAGGCGGCAACGCGATTCTGGCGATGGTGGCCTGGCCGCTATTCTACATCGGTAATGTAGTGCTGGCGACAGGCGTGACCGGGGAACTGCGCATACGCGGTGAGGGTTTCTGAGCGGCGATCTCACTTTTACCTGTCATCCCAGCGAAGGCTGGGACCGCTGGCCGTGAACGGCCCAGCTATCGTCAGGGCTCACCAACCTAAGGGTATATATCCCACCCCCGTCATCCCCGCGAAGGCGGGGACCCAGCTGATGCCGGTTCAACAGGCGCTGTCAGCAGATGGGTTCCCGCCTTCGCGGGAATGACGGGGTGGGGGGGCTGCGTTGTGCGTGCAGCACATACGACTTTGCCCGCTGGCGAGTGCGGGCCATTACGCCGGGGAAATCAACGCATCCGAAGTGAACATCGGGTCGGCGTCGGGAGCGTCCTCACCGGGACGCGGGGGTTTGTGTTCCACCTGCTCTGGCGAGCGGCCGGGTAGCGGTGGTCAGCCCGGCTCGACCTGTATTCCATCGGAAAGTCCCATGTAGCCGTCGTTAGGGTTCGCGTCGTTATCGGCCGATGGTTGTCCGGCGGGGACATCCGGTGTCCTGACGTCTATCTCAGGAGCGGGCGGATGACGCTTTCCGGGAACTCAGGGACAGTCCGGGTCTTCGTTTGGGCGCGTGGTTTGCGTGATCACGGCTTGAAACCGCATCCCGGCCCACGACGCCGACCCGATACACCGAAGCAATGTGATCTGCACTGCTCCGGATGCTGGGTCATATAACCTATTTGGCGATAAGTGTCAAGGTGGCGTTCGAAAACCCGTCATCCCAGCGAAGGCTGGGACCGTTGGCCGTGACCGGCCGAGCTATCGCCAGGGCGTCTGAACGTTGGCGCACAGCAACAGGCCAGCGGTCCCAGCTTTCACTGGGATGACGATCAGTGTGGAAGCTGAAGCGTTCCGTCCGGACCGCGCTCGACCGGACCGTGCACGATCACCGCCGACAGCGGCAGGTCGGCGTAGATGTGCGGGAACAGCGCACCGCCGCGCGAAACTTCCCACTTCACCGTGTCGCCCAGCGCGGTCAGGTCCACGGCGGCGATGTGCAGATCGTCCTGTCCGGCGAAGTGCTTGTCCAGCGTGCCCTGCGCCTGATCGGCGGTGGACATGTGAATGTAACCGTCGGCCAGATCGACTGGCGCTCCGGCGAAGGTCCCGTCGGCGAGCAGCCGTGCAAGCTGCTCGCCGGTCAGGATTTTATATGCGACCGTATCCCTCACGCTTCGGCTTCCGGAGCCTCCGGCGCGGCCTCGTCGGCTACCGGGGTCTCGACTTCCGGTTCTTCGTCCAGCCGGACCGCGCTGACGACGTGCTCGTTCGCCGAGACGGTGAACAGGCGCACGCCCGCCGAGCCGCGACCGATCACGCGCAGCGAATGGAGCGGCAGACGGATCAACTTGGCCTGGTCGGTAACCAACATCAGCTGCTGGGCAAGGGTCGCCGGGAAGCTGGCGACTACCGGACCGTTGCGGCCGATGTTGTCGATATTGGTGATGCCCTGGCCGCCGCGACCGGTGCGGCGGTACTCGTAAGCCGAGGACAGCTTGCCGTAGCCGTTGGCACAGACCGTCAGGATGAACTGCTCGCGCTCTTCCAGTTCGGCCATGCGCTCTGCGGAGAGGGTGGATTCGCCCTCCTTGTCGCCCTTCCACGGGGCGAAGCGCAGATACTGCTCACGGTCTTCGGCATCGGTGCCGACGCGGTGGAGGATCGAGAGCGAGATGACCTCGTCGTCACCCTTCAGCGTCATGCCGCGCACGCCGGTGGACGTGCGGCTCGTGAATTCGCGCACGTCGTCGCCGGGGAAGCGGATCGCTTTGCCCTGGCGGGTGGCGAGCAGCACGTCGTCGCTGGCTTCCAGCAATGCCACGCCGATCAGGCGATCGTCGCTGCCTTCGTCGAAGCGCATCGCGAACTTGCCGTTGCTGGGGATGTTCGCAAAGGAATCCATGGAGTTGCGGCGCACGTTGCCCTTGGCGGTGGCGAACACCACCGACAGCGCGCTCCACTCCGTCTCATCCTCGGGCAGGGCGAGCACGGTCTGGATCGTCTCGTCCTTGTCGAGCGCCGGCAGCAGGTTGACGATCGGGCGTCCGCGCGTGGTCGGGCCGCCTTCGGGCAGCTTGTAGACCTTGAGGCGGTAGACCTTGCCTGCCGTCGAGAAGAACAGCACCGGGTTGTGGGTGGAAGTGACGAACATCGTCGTCACCGCATCCTCGTCCTTGGTGGCCATGCCGGCGCGGCCCTTGCCGCCGCGGTTCTGGGCGCGGAAGGCGGAGAGGGCGGTGCGCTTGATATAGCCGTCCATGGTCACCGTGACGACCATGTCCTCGCGCTCGATGAGGTCCTCGTCGTCGATCCCGTCGAAGGCGGCGGTGATCTCGGACAGGCGCGGGGTGGCGTAGGCGTCGCGCACGGCCTGCAGTTCCTCGCGCATGACGGCGTAGAGCTTCACGCGGTCGGCGAGGATGGCGAGGAATTCCTCGATGGCGATCGCGAGCTGCTTGAGTTCGTCGCCGATCTCGTCGCGGCCGAGCGCCGTCAGGCGGTGCAGGCGCAGATCGAGGATCGCCTTCACTTGCACTTCGGACAGGCGGTAGATGCCGTCGGCGGCCTCGGCCTCGGGCTCGATCGCCTCGACCAGGCGGATGTACTGCGCGATGTCGCCGATCGGCCATTCCTTGGCGAGCAGCTTGGCGCGGGCGTCGGCCGGATTGGAGGCGCCGCGGATGATCTTCACCACCTCGTCCATGTTGGACACGGCGACGACGAGGCCGAGCAAGATGTGCGCCCGGTCGCGCGCCTTGTTCAGTTCGAACTTGGTGCGGCGGGTGATGACCTGCTCGCGGAACTGGATGAACGCCTGCAGGATGTCGCGCAGGGCCATGATCTCGGGGCGGCCGCCGCGGATCGCCAGCATGTTCGCGGCGAAGTTCGACTGTGCCGGGGTGCTGCGCCACAGCTGGTTGAGCACGACTTCCGGCGAGGCATCGCGCTTGAGGTCGATGACCACGCGCACGCCTTCGCGGTTGGATTCGTCGCGGATGTCGGAGACGCCCTCGATCCGCTTGTCCTTGGCGGCCTCGGCGATCTTCTCGACCAGATTGGACTTGCCGACCTGGTAGGGGATCGAGGTGAGGACGATCGAGCGCGAATCCTTGCGGCTGCCGCGCCCTTCCTCGACGTGGCTGCGGCAGCGCTGGATGATCGAGCCGCGCCCGGTGGTGGCGGCGAGCCGGGCGCCGTGCTGGCCCAGGATCAGCGGGGCGGTGGGGAAGTCAGGGCCAGGGATGATCTGGAACAGTTCCTCCGAGGTGATACCCGGATTGTCCATCATCGCGAAGCAGCCGTCGATCACTTCGCCCAGGTTGTGCGGCGGGATGTTGGTCGCCATGCCGACCGCGATGCCGCCGGCGCCATTGACGAGGATGTTCGGGAAGCGCGCCGGAAGCACCGTCGGCTCCTGACGCGAACCGTCGTAGTTGTCCGCGAAGTCGACGGTGTCCTTGTCGAGATCGTCGAGCAGCGAGTTGGCCACGCGGGCAAGGCGCGCTTCGGTATAGCGCATCGAGGCCGGCGGATCGGGGTCCATCGAGCCGAAGTTGCCCTGACCGTCGATCAGCGGCACGCGCATCGACCAGTCCTGCGTCATGCGCGCAAGGGCGTCGTAGATCGCGCTGTCGCCGTGTGGGTGGTAGTTGCCCATCACGTCGCCGACGATCTTGGCCGACTTGCGATAAGGACGCCCGGCGACGAAGCCGCCTTCCTGCGAGGCATAGAGGATGCGGCGGTGCACCGGCTTCAGGCCGTCGCGCACGTCGGGCAGCGCGCGGCTGACGATCACGCTCATCGCGTAGTCGAGGTAGCTCGTCTTCATCTCGTCGACGATGTCGATGCGGGTGAATTCGCCCTCGGGGCCTACGGGCTGGATATCGTTGGTGTCGTCGCTCACGCGGGTTGGATCGCTTTTGCTACGGAAGAAGAATGATGGACCGCACTAGGACATGCGCCAGGGGAAAGCCACCGGAACCGGTGGCGGCGAGGGGCGATGCGTGCCGTTTTCCACATATAAGGAACGCACGCGCGCGGGGAACCTGAACGGCTGCGACGAATTGCATTCAATGCGCGTTCAGTGGCTAAAAGCTAATTCGCTCGCATGGTTGCCAAGGGCCGAATTCCCGGCCAAACCGGCGACCGCCTTATTTTCATCCCGTTTCGGCGGGATTTCGTTTGTCCTTGAGAGGAGTAGCCTTGATGGCTCGCAAGTTCCTTGTTTCCCGTGTCGCTCTTGCCGCCCTCCTGTCGAGCGGTATGGCGCTGACGGTCGCCACCCCCGCGATGGCCGCGAAGAAGGAGAAGGAAGCCGCAGGCGGCAAGTTCTCCCCCGAGTTCGTGAAGGTCGCCCAGCCGCTGCAGAAGGCCATGGAAGCCGCGATCGCTGCTCTCGGCGGCCAGCAGACCCCCGACGCGATGGCCAAGGCCAAGGCCGCCTTCGACGCCGCCGTCGGCGGTGACGGCAAGGCCGCGTTCCAGGCCGCCGTGCCGGCCGCAACCACGCCCGACGACAAGAACGCACTCGGCTCGATGATGCGCAACTTCGGCATCATCTCGCAGGATCTCGCCACCAAGCAGGAAGGCAACAAGATGTTGCTCTCCAGCGGCAAGCTGCCCGCCGAGGAAGTCGGCAAGACCAACTACGATGCCGGCATCACCGCCTACCAGCTCAAGGACTACGCCAGCGCGGCGACGTACCTGAAGGCGGCCAAGGACGGCGGCTTCGTCGATTCGTCGGGCCAGCTCGATGCGGTCCTCGCCGATGCCTACAAGCGCAACAACAACCCCGAGGCCGCCCTGCAGATGGCCAAGGACGATGTTGCCGCCGCGCAGGCCAAGGGCCAGGCGCCTTCGGAAACCGCGCTGCGCTCGGTCCTCCAGCAGACCTACACCGCCAAGCAGCTCGCTCCGTCGACCGAATACGCGGCGATGCTCGGCCAGTATTACCCGGGCACCTGGAACACCGCGATCTCGGTGGTCCGCCAGTTGGCCTCGCTGCCGCGCGACCAGAACCTCGACCTGATGCGCCTGATGTTCCTCACCGGTTCGATGAACGACAAGCGCGACTACTTCGAATACCTCGAGAACGCCGATCCGCGCGCGTTCCCGGGCGAAGCGAGCAAGGTCATGGCCGACGGTATCGCCAAGGGCAAGCTGACCGCCGGAGACGTGCCGGACAAGGCCAACACCGACGGCCGCGTCGCGGCGGACAAGGCTTCGCTGCCCGCCACCGAGCGTGATGCCAGCAAGCCGGGTGCGACGGCTGCCAGCGTCGTCGGCGCGGCGGACGTGTTCCTGAGCTACGACCAGCCGGCCAAGGCCGAGACGTTCTATGCCAAGGCCGCGTCGATGCCGGGCGTCGATGCCAACAAGGTCGCGCTGCGTCTCGGCATGTCGCAGGCTCTGCAGGGCAAGTACGCCGATGCGGAAGCCAACTTCGCCAAGGTCACCGGCACTCGCGCGCCGGTTGCCAAGCTGTGGTCGGCTTATGCCAAGAGCAAGGCTTCGCCTGCTCCGGCAGCGGCTCCTGCAGCGAACTGAGCTTTCGGTTCAGACTGAAACGGGAAGGGCGCCGGGTTTCCGGCGCCCTTTTTCGTGTGTCGATCCAGATCGGCCTGGCGCCAGACCCCCCGCTGCGACTAACTTCGCCTTCGGCTCAGCAAGTCTCGCTGCCCCTCCCGCAAGCGGGCGGGGAAAACCTAGCCGGACGGGGTGGGCCGCTATCCCCTCACTCCACCGGTGCGAATTCCCCGCTGGTCTCGTCCAGCAGATGCAGCACTCCGTCGGAAATCGCGAAGAACGCGCCGCGCAGCGTCAGTTCACCCTTGCCGACCTTGCTCTGCACGCAGGGGAAAGTCATCAGGTTGTCGAGGCTGACCTTGACCGCCGCCTGCTCCATCGCGCGCTCGGCGGTGCGCCCTGTGGTGCCATGCTCGTGCGCGACCGGCACGCGGGCCTCGTCCAGCATCGAGATCCAGTCGGCCACGAAACCACCGTGTCCGATCTCCGCGTCCTTGAGGTCCTGCGTCAACGCCGCCTTGCAGCCGCCGCACAGGCCGTGGCCCATCACGACCACTTCCTTGACCTTGAGCACCTGCACCGCGAATTCCAGCGCGGCCGAGACGCCGTGGTGGCCGGGCGTCGTCTCGAACGGCGGCACCAGCGCGGCGACGTTGCGCACCACGAAGATCGTGCCGGGATCGACGTCGAAGATCTGGCTGGGGTCGACGCGGCTGTCGGAGCAGGCGATGACCATGACTTCGGGCGACTGGCCCTGGCCCAGTTCGTCCCAGCGCGCGCGGTTGGCGCTCCAGCCGGTGCCGCGGAAACGGCGATAACCCTCGATCAGATGGTTCAGCACGCGGTCGTTGGATTCGGGGCTCTGATTAGTCATGGGGGTGGGCTCCGTTGCTGTTTTTCGAACTGATGGTTCGCCATACGCCGGATATTCGGGCTGGCAAGGTTGCGTGCATATGACTATCTGGACGGCATGAACGATCTCTCCTCCGTACCGGTTCCGGAAGAAGCCCCCGCCCGTCAGCGCAAGCCCGACTGGATTCGCGTCAAGGCGCCGACCAGCAAGGGCTACGGCGAGACGCGCCAGCTGATGCGCGACCTCAAGCTCAACACCGTGTGCGAGGAAGCGGCCTGCCCGAACATCGGCGAGTGCTGGACGAAGAAGCACGCGACGGTGATGATTCTCGGCGACACCTGCACCCGCGCCTGCGCGTTCTGCAACGTCAAGACCGGCATGCCCGGCCGCGTCGATGCGGCGGAGCCGGACAACGTCGCCGAGATGGTGCTGAAGACCGGCCTCGAGCACATCGTCGTCACCTCTGTAGACCGTGACGATCTTCCGGACGGCGGTGCAAGCCAGTTCGTCAAGGTGATCCAGGCGGTCCGCGCGGCCTCGCCCGCGACCACGATCGAAATCCTGACGCCCGACTTCCGCAACAAGATGCAGCGCGCGGTCGAGTCGATCGTCCAGGCGCGCCCGGACGTCTACAACCACAACCTCGAGACGGTGCCCCGCCTCTACCCGACCATCCGCCCCGGCGCGCGCTACTACGCCTCGCTGCGGCTGCTGGAAGAGGTGAAGCGCCACGATCCGTCGATCTTCACCAAGTCGGGCGTGATGCTCGGGCTGGGTGAGGAGCGTCTGGAAATCCATCAGGTGATGGACGACATGCGCTGCGCCGACATCGACTTCCTGACTATGGGTCAGTACCTGCGCCCGACGCCCAAGCATGCCGAGGTGAAGGAATTCGTCACCCCGCAGGCGTTCAACGCCTACGGTGCGATCGCGCGGGCCAAGGGCTTCCTGCAGGTGGCGTCCTCGCCGCTGACGCGTTCGAGCTATCATGCCGGCGATGACTTCGCCCAGATGAAGGCCGCGCGCGACGCCAAGCTGGCCAAGATGCAGCCCGTGACGGCGACCTCCGGGGCCTGAACTCATGCCCGGCATTCATGAGACCAAGCGCCTGCCTTACAGCGCGGAGCAGATGTACGACCTCGTCGCCGACGTCGGCCGCTATCAGGAATTCCTGCCCTGGGTCGTCGCGACGCGGGTGAAGTCCGACGACGGCCGCGAGATGATCGCGGACATGCTGGTCGGCTTCAAGGCTCTGCGCGAAAAGTTCACCTCGCGCGTCGAGAAGGAGCGCCCGCGCGTCATCAAGGTCCACTACGTCGATGGCCCCATGCGCGATCTCGACAACGTCTGGACCTTCCATCCGGTCGACGAGACTTCGTGCGACCTTGAGTTCGACGTGAAGTTCACCTTCCGCAACCCGCTGTTCGAGAAACTGGCGGGGCAGTATTTCGACAAAGCGTTCCGCAAGATGGTCGCCGCCTTCGAAACCCGTGCGGCGGAACTCTACGGTGTCGCGCAGGCGGGGTGAACCGTCGGCATCCCGGACTTGTTTCGGGACCGCTGGCCGTGAACGACCCGGCTCTCGCTGAAGCGCCCTGACGCGAGTTTCAGCCTGAAGACCGCCGGTGCCGGATCAAGTCCGGGACGACGGGTGACTTACGGCAGCAGCAGTTCCAACGCCACGATCGCTGCCTGGTGGCGGATTTCCGCCCGGGTCGTGCCGTCCAACAGTTTCTGTTCGGCGTTGACCTCTTCCTCGCCGCGCCGGGCGCAGGCGAAGACCACGGTGCCGACCGGCTTCATCTCGCTGCCGCCATCCGGCCCGGCGATGCCGCTGATCGCGACCGCGACGTCCGCCCGGCTCTTGCCGATCGCGCCCTGAGCCATGGCCCAGGCCGTCGCGGGAGAGACCGCGCCGAACGAATCGATGATGTCGGAGTGGACCCCCAGCATCTCCATCTTGGCCTCGTTCGAATAGGTAACGAAACCGCGATCAAGCACCGCCGAGGAGCCCGGGATCTCGGTCAGCGCCGCGCAGACGAGGCCGCCGGTGCAGCTTTCGGCCACCGAAACCATGCGGCCGAGTGCCTTGTTCTCCTCGATCACCCTTTGGGCGAGCGCATAGAGGTCTTCCGGGAAGAAGGGATTCGCGGCCATCGTCAGTCCTTGCAAAGCGTCACTTTGCCGAGCTTGGGATCGGCGCTGCCGGCCACATCCATGCTCAGCGCGATCAGTCCGGCGGTGTTCTCGGGCGGGAGGGGCGAGAGCAGGTCGATCGCGAGGTCGAGCTGCTTGCAGGACTTGGGCGCGATCCGCTGCGAGACGAAGCCCTCCACGAAAACGTCGGCCATCTGGCGCAGCGTGTCGTCGGGAAGGCCGGTCATCATGTTCGCGGACCCGCCGCCGCCCTGCGTATTGAGGGCCTTCAACAACGCGGGCTTGGCCTTGGGCCAGTAGCGGTCCTTCTGCGCGGCGTAGCGGGCGGCGAGGCCCGGTCCCTTGGTGCGCAGGAACGCATCGGCCGGCAGGGAGGGGGCGCAGCGCTTCGCGGTGCCGTTGATCGCCTGCGGCAGGGAATAGGCGATCAGCGAGGTCGCCTCGGCCTTGCTGATGCACATCGGCTCGGCCGCCATCGCAGCGCAGGGCGTCATGGCAAGCGCCAGGGCAAGGGTTCGCGGGCCAAGGATTGAAGACAGTCCACGCATGCAGGAAGTTCCTTTGCGCCCCAACAGTTATACCAGACCCAGACTGACCACCGCCTGCGCCGCGATCCCCTCGCGCCGCCCGGTGAAGCCGAGCTTCTCGGTCGTCGTTGCCTTCACGCTGATCGCGGCGATGTCAACGCCGAGTATGTCCGCAAGCCGTTCGCGCATGGCCTCGCGATGCGGTCCGATCTTGGGCGCTTCGCAGATGATGGTGACGTCGGCGTTGGCGAGGGCGTAGCCCTCATCGGCCACCAGTTTGCCCGCGTGGGCGAGGAAGCGGTCCGAAGCGGCGCCTTTCCACTGAGGGTCGCTGGGCGGAAAGTGCTGGCCGATGTCCCCTGCGCCGATCGCGCCGAGCATCGCATCAACGAGCGCGTGGATCGCCACATCGGCGTCGCTGTGGCCAGAGAGCCCATGCGTGTGCGCGATCCGCACGCCGCAGAGCCACAGTTCCTCGCCTTCCTCAAGGCGATGGACGTCGTAACCACTGCCGACGCGCACCAGCGGCTTCGAAGCTCCGAAATCGGCGGCGTAGGTGAGTTTGTGCAAGGTTTCGTCCCCTTCGACGAGTGCCACGTCCATGCCCCATGCCTGCGCGACTTGCGCATCGTCTCCGGCATTGGTGGGGCCGTCCCAGTCCCGGTGTGCGGCGAGCACTTCGGCGAAGTGGAAGGCCTGGGGCGTCTGGACCCGACGCAAGTCCTCGCGCCGGGCAGGGGCGCCCATGAGATCGCCCGCCGCATGAGTCAGGCTGTCGGCCACGGGCAGGACCGGTATCGCGCCTTTGTATGCGTCGAGAGCGATCAGCAGGCGTTCGATCACTTCGGCGGGCAGCAGCGGGCGGGCCGCGTCGTGGATCAGGACGCGGTCGGGCTCGGCGCCTGCAAGAACTTCCAGCCCGAGACGCACCGATTCCTGCCGCGTCGCGCCGCCCGTGGTGAACTGCACGCCCGCAATTCCCGCCAGTGCTTCACGGGCGACGGCTTGCGCGCCATCGGGAATGACCACTAGAATCGGCGCGCATCCCGCTGCCGCCAGCGCCTCGACCGAGTGTCGCACGACCGGCTTGCCGCGCCAGCGCGCGAACTGTTTCGGCACCGGCTGACCGGCGCGCAGGCCCTTGCCTGCGGCCACGACGAGCGCGGCAGTACGAATGCCAGTGCGATCACGGGGCGAATTCTGCGGCTCTGAGACGATTTGCGACATTGCCGATGCCGGTAATCGCTTGCCGCATTGAGGGCAATCCACTATGCGCTGCCTGTTTTTTAGGCAGCACTGCACGCATCATGACTCAATTGCCCAATCCTCCGGCACTCAAGCCAATCCAGGTCGGTCCGGTGACGATCGACTGCCCGGTCGTGCTCGCGCCGATGACGGGGGTTTCGGACCTGCCGTTCCGCCGGATGGTGCGCGCCTTCGGGTCGGGCCTCAACGTCACCGAGATGATCGCCAGCCCCGCTGCGATCCGTGAGACGCGCGTGTCGCTGCAGAAGGCGATGTGGGACAAGGTCGAGGACCCGGTCTCGATGCAGCTGGTCGGCTGCGACCCCGAACAGATGGGCGAGGCCGCCAAGCTGGTCGAGGACCGCGGCGCCGCCATCATCGACATCAACATGGGCTGCCCGGTGCGCAAGGTCGTCAACGGTGACGCGGGCTCGGCGCTGATGCGGCAGGTGCCGCTGGCGACCAAGCTGATCGAGGCGACCGTCAAGGCGGTGAAGGTTCCGGTCACCGTCAAGATGCGTATGGGCTGGTGCCATGACAGCCTCAACGCCCCCGAACTCGCGCGGATCGCCGAGGATCTGGGCGCGAAGATGATCACCGTCCACGGCCGCACCCGCAACCAGATGTACAAGGGCGAGGCCGACTGGGCCTTCGTCCGCAAGGTCAAGGACGCGGTGTCGATCCCGGTCATCGTCAACGGCGACATCTGCACCGTGCACGATGCCGCGCAGGCGCTGGAACAGTCTGGCGCGGACGGTCTGATGATCGGGCGCGGTTCTTACGGACGTCCCTGGTTTCTCTCGCAAGTCATGCAATGGTGGCGCGGCGAGGCGGTCTCGGCCGATCCCGACATCGCCGGGCAGTACGACATCATCCGTCGCCATTACGAGGACATGCTCGACCACTACGGCGCGGACACCGGCGTCCGGATGGCTCGCAAGCACCTTGGCTGGTACATCAAGGGCGTGCGCGGCTCGGCCGAGTTCAGGAACAAACTGAACTTCATCGCCGATCCTGCTGAAGTCCTTCGTGAAATCGATGAGTTCTATGCTCCCTACCGCGGCACCGACGACAGTCAGCTCCGCGCCGCATGAGCCTGGACACCCGGACCGATCTGCCTGACGCGCAGCGGCTGCTGGCGAGCCTGCCGCATGCCGTGCTGCTGCTGGAGAACGGACGGACGATCGCCTGGCTCAACCCGGCGGCGGAGCAGTTCTTCGGGCAGTCGGCCCGGCGCCTCGTCGGGACGCGGCTGCGCGACATCATGTCGATCTCCGACCGCCGCCTGCTGGATCGGCTATCGGATTCCGAGGCGCCGGTCTCCGCGCGCGAAATCGTGGTGCAGATCAAGGGCAAGGGCGCGCGGCGGATCGACATCAACGTCGGCCCGGTCGCGGACAGTCCCGGCTGGCAGGTCGTGTCGCTCCACGACAATTCCGCGTCCGAGGCGCTTGGCGACGACTCCGGCGGCCCTGACAACGCGGTCCTGCGCGGTCCCGAGATCATGGCGCATGAGATCAAGAACCCGCTCGCCGGCATTCGCGGCGCGGCGCAGCTTCTCGCGCGCAAGGTCGACGAACGGGACAAGGCGCTAACGGACCTCATTACCGGCGAGGTCGACCGCGTCGCGGGGCTTATCGAGCGGATGCAGAAGCTGAGCGGCCGCACGACGCCGCCGGTGGAGCCCTGCAATCTCCACGAGGCAGCCCGCCGCGCCATCGACGTGCTGAACGCGGCCAAGGCGGAGAAGCCGGCGTTCCGGCTCGTCGAGGAGTTCGATCCCTCGCTGCCATCGGTGCTCGGCAGTCCCGACGGGCTGGTGCAGGTGATGATGAACCTGCTCTCCAACGCCGCCGATGCCTGCAAGCACGTCGCCGAGCCGCGCGTGATCATCCGGACCCGCTTCGCCAGCGGCCTGCAGCTTCACACCGGCGATGACGGTGCCCCGCTGCGCCTGCCGATCGAGGTTCGCGTCAGCGACAACGGCCCCGGCATCGATCCGGCCATGCGCGATCATATCTTCGAACCGTTCGTCACCACCAAGAAGTCGGGGCAGGGCCTCGGCCTGCCGCTGGTCCGCAAGCTGGTGCGCGACATGAACGGTCGCATCACCCACGACCGCGACGACGAGAATGGGCTGACCCACTTCCGCATTCACCTGCCGCTCGCCCGCGAGACGCGCAATCGCCCCCGGAGAAAGACGGCATGACGCAGAACGTGCTGCTGGTCGAGGACGACATGTCCATCGCCATCGTCATCACCGCCGCGCTCGAAGCGGAAGGGTTCGGCGTTTCGCACTGCGTCACCATCGCCGAGCGTGACCGGATGCTGGCGGATCGCGGGTTCGCGGCGCTCGTCACCGACGTGATGCTTCCGGACGGTGACGGGATCGAGACGATCGAGCGGGTCCGCGCGCTGCATCCGCACATGCCGATCGTCATTCTCTCGGCCCAGAACACGCTCGATACCGCCGTGCGCGCCACCGATACCGGCGCCTTCGAGTATTTCCCCAAGCCGTTCGACATCGACGAACTGGCGCGCACCGTGCGCCAGGCAGCCGGCACGGCGCAGGGTCTTGCCGCGGACGGCGAGGAGCCGGTCGCGGACGGTCTGCCTCTGGTCGGCCGCAGCGCCGCGATGCAATCGGTGTTCCGCATGATCACCCGTGTCCTGCGTAACGACCTGACGGTGCTGATCCTGGGCGAATCCGGCACCGGCAAGGAACTTGTGGCCGAGGCGATCCATCAGCTCGGCAATCGCCGCGAAGGCCCGTTCATCGCCGTCAACACCGCCGCGATCCCCGCCGAACTGATCGAGAGCGAACTGTTCGGGCATGAGAAGGGCGCTTTCACCGGCGCCGTCGCGCGTCACGTCGGCAAGTTCGAGCAGGCAGCGGGCGGCACGTTGTTCCTCGACGAAATCGGCGACATGCCGATGCAGGCGCAGACCCGCCTGCTGCGCGCGCTTCAGTCGGGCACCGTACGGCGGGTCGGCGGGCGCGAGGAAATCCGCCTCGACACCCGCATCGTCGCCGCGACCAACAAGGACCTCGAGCCCGAAATCGCCGCCGGGCGCTTCCGTGAGGACTTGTATTACCGGCTCAACGTGGTGCCGATCCACATGCCGCCGCTGCGCGACCGGCGCGACGACATCGACGTCTTGGCGCGCCATTTCCTGCAGCACGCCGCCAACGAGGGGCTACCGCGTCGCCAGTTGACGAAGGAAGCCGCCGACCTGCTCAGCCGCCAGCCCTGGCGCGGCAACGTGCGCGAACTCAAGAACTTCATCTATCGCCTTGCCCTGCTGGCGCGCGAGGACGTGATCGACGCCGAGGCGGTCCTGCCGCTGCTGACACAGGAGGCGCCCCCGCCCGCCGAGGATGGCGGCGCGCCGAGGGCGGTCGATATCGCGACTGCGGTGTCGGAATGGCTCGCGGTCAATCGTCCGCCAAGCGGCTCGATCTACAACAGCGCGATGGCCGCTTTCGAGCGGCCGCTGTTCGCCGAGGTCCTGCGCGAGACTGCAGGCAATCAGTTGCGTGCGGCGCAAGCGCTGGGGATTAATCGCAACACCTTGCGCAAGCGCCTGGGCGAATTGGCGCTCGATCCCGAGGAATTCGCTCGTCGTCCCTAGAAGGGCCTTCGTGGATTTACTCTTGCAGCGGGGTCACAGTCCTGTTGTAACAGCGCAACGATGAGTGAAGTTTCCGTCCAGAAGCGTGCCTGGCCCCGATGGTGGCGGCGAATGCAGGTCGCTGCGCGCCGGGCGAACTTCTTCGCGGTCATGGAAGTGCTGTCGGTGGTCGCCTTCCTGACGATGACGGTCACCACTTGGCTCGCCATCAACAGTGGCGGAGACCGCCGCGAACTGCTTCCCTCGAACCTGACCGCCAGCCTGCTGGTGGGCACGCTGGTGCCCGCGATGGCGATCCTCGTCCTGCTCGGCAGGCGGATGGCCCTGCGTCGTGCAGCCGAGCACGCGACCGGCGGCACCGGCCAGATGCACGTGCGCCTGGTGTTCATCTTCTCGCTGATCGCCGCGATCCCGACTTTGCTGGTCGTGGTCTTCGCGTCCTGGCTGTTCCAGTCGGGCGTGGAATTCTGGTTCTCCGACAGTTCGCGCGGACTGCTGGAGAATGCCAACAAGCTGGCGCGCGGCTACTACGACCAGACGCTTCGCGACGTCGGCTACGAATCCGTGGCGATGGCCACCGACTCGCGCGCGGAACTGAGCCGCAGCCCCGTCGCGAGCCGGGAGTTCCAGGCGTTCCTCTCGTTCCACGTCATTCGCCGCAACTTGAGCGGCGCGGCGATCATCCAGATCGACGCAAGCGGGGAACAGCGCACGCCGATCATCGTCGATCCGGACGGCGTTGCCGAAAACAATCGCATCAGCAAGGATGGCCTCGAACGGCTCGACAAGGGCGAGCCCTACGTCGTCAGCGCGAAGGACAACCGCATCGTCGCGGCCGCGCCCATCGAGCGGTCGTCGGGTGTCTATCTTCTTGTCGTGCGCAGTTCGGACCTGCTTTCGCTCAGCCAGGGCGAGCGGGCCGAGAACATCGTGCTGGCCTACGAGGCGCTCACCAGCCAGGCGCGCGTGCTGCAGCTGCGTTTCAACGTGGCCCTTTTCGTGGCCTCGCTCGCTCTCGTTGGCCTGTCGGTATGGTTCGCGCTGCGTTTCGCCGACCGGCAAGTGGAGCCGCTCTACCAACTCGTGGATGCCGCGCGCCGAGTGGGTGCGGGCAACTACGCGCTGCGGATCGAGGGACGGACCGGCGCAGACGAAATCGGCCTGCTGAACCGTGCGTTCAACCGCATGACCGCGCAGATCGACAAGCAGACTCAGGCGTTGCTCGGCGCCAACAGCCAGCTCCACGAGCGCAGCGTCTTCATCGAGGCGGTGCTGGAATCGGTCACCTCGGGCATCATCTCGCTCGATGAGGGCGGACGTATCCTGCTGATGAACTCGACCGCGCAGATGCTCCTGACCAACAGGGCGCAGGATGTGCCGGAAGGCATGCCCATTGCGGAACTGGCACCCTCGATCGCGGCGTTGGTGGAGCAGGGGACGACCAGCGGCATCGTCCAGTACAATCGCGGCGGCGACCTCCTGACACTGGCGGTCAAAACCAGCCGCGACGCCACCGGCCACGTCATCACCTTCGAGGATATCACCCGCCAGCTCCTCGACCAGCGCACGGCGGCATGGTCGGACGTGGCGCGGCGCATCGCGCACGAGATCAAGAATCCGCTCACTCCGATCCAGCTGGCAACCGAGCGCCTCAGCCGCCGCTATCGCAAGCAGATCACCGATAACCCGGAACTGTTCGAGGACCTGACCCGCACAATCATCCGGCAGGTCGGGGAACTGCGCAAGATGGTGGACGAGTTCTCCTCCTTCGCCCGCCTGCCCAAGCCGGTGTTCCGCACCGAGGACCCGGTAGCGCTGACGCGGCAGGCGCTGTTCCTGCAGGAGGTGGCGAGGCCCGACATCGACTTCCGCTTCTCGGCCGGGCGCGACATCCGCGTCATCGACTGCGATCGCCATCAGTTCGGACAGGCGATGACTAACGTTCTCAAGAATGCCGTAGAAGCCATTGAAGTAAAGTCTAAAGATGCGGGCGAAGACTATCGCGGTGCGATCAGCGTCGAGGTGGCCGATCAGGACGATTCGGTCGTCGTGCGCGTTACCGACAACGGCATCGGGCTCTCGCAGGACAAGGAGCGCCTGATCGAGCCTTACGTGACGACGCGTGAGAAGGGCACGGGCCTCGGGCTCGCGATCGTCAATAAGATCATCGAAGAGCACGGCGGCGAAATGACCTTCACCGCCGCGCAGGGGGGGGGCACCACGGTGACCATGCGTTTCGCGCATGACCCGCCGGCCCAGGAAGCAACCAGTTCGGCACCCGCACGCAAGCCGGAGGCCGCGCAATGACCCGTTTTTCCAGCACGAAGAAGATGGCCCATGGCACTTGATATCCTGATCGTCGACGACGAACGCGACATCCGCGAACTGGTCGCCGGCGTGCTGAGCGACGAAGGCTACGAATGCCGCACCGCGGGCGACAGCGATGCTGCTCTTGCGGCGGTCGATGCCCGCCGTCCGTCGCTGGTGCTGCTCGACGTATGGCTGCACGGCAGCCCGATGGACGGGCTGGAAATCCTCGACGCGATCAAGGCGCGCGAGCCGGAACTGCCGGTCATCATCTTCTCCGGCCACGGCAACATCGACACCGCCGTCGCCGCCATCAGCCGCGGCGCCGTGGACTTCATCGAGAAGCCATTCGAGGCGGAAAAGCTGCTGCATCTCGTCGCCCGCGCGACCGAGACGGAGCGCCTGCGCCGCGAGAATGCGCAGCTGCGCCAGGGCGTGTCCATGGGCGAGGAGTTCACCGGCTCCAGCGGAATCATCAACCAGGTCCGCGCGACGCTCAAGCGCGTCGCCAACACCGGCAGCCGCCTACTCATCACCGGGCCTGCCGGGTCGGGCAAGGAAGTGGCCGCACGGCTGCTCCACGCCTGGAGCCCGCGCGCCGGCAATGCCTTCGTCAGCGTCAATTCCGCCCGGATCACGCCTGAACGCTTCGAGCAGGAGCTGTTCGGCGAGGAGGCCGACGGTACCCTGATCCGTTCCGGCCTGCTTGAAAGCGCCGACGGCGGCACCCTCTACTTCGATGAAGTGGCGGACATGCCGCTCTCGACCCAGGCGCGAATCCTGCGCGTGCTTACGGATCAGGCTTTCGTGCGTGTCGGCGGCACCCGCCAGATCCGCGTAGATGTCCGCGTGGTTTCCTCCACCTCGCGCGACTTGGAAAAGGAAATCGCCGAGCGCCGCTTCCGCGAGGACCTGTTTTACCGACTCAATGTCGTGCCGATCGCGATCCCGGCACTGCGCGAGCGCCGCGACGACATTCCGGCGCTGATCGACCACTTCTTCGCCCGCTATGCCAACGAGCAGGGTGTCACCCCGCCGCAGGTGAGCGGCGAGGCGATGACCGCGCTCCAGGCCTACGAATGGCCCGGTAACGTCCGTCAGCTGCGCAATGTCGTGGAGCGCACCGTCATCATGGCCCCGCGCGAGAAACTCGCGAAGATCGAGGCGGACATGCTCCCGCCGGAAATCTTCAACAGCCGGGGAGGGGCCGATACCGGCGTCACCGTGATGATGAGCGCCCCGCTGCGCGAGGCCCGCGAGAGTTTCGAGCGTGAGTACCTGCGCGTCCAGATCCGGCGGTTTTCCGGCAATATCTCGAAGACCGCCGCTTTCATCGGGATGGAACGCTCGGCACTGCATCGCAAGCTCAAGTTGCTCGGCATGTCGGAGCGGCGCGAGGACGAAACCGACCTCGACGAAACGATCTGAATTTCGGTGTAACATTTCTGCTACAAAAACCCCGTTTACTGCATTGCAGCAAATGGGTAGTTTCCGATTCGAGAACGGCCCGCGCTAACAGCGGGACCAGATCGCGGACCGCATGGGCGGCCGCCAAAAAAAAGGAGCATACACATGGCTGGTCGTACCCTTTCCGCGCGCCCTAAAGCGACGACGGAGCCCGAGGTTGAAGAAGCCGCACCGGCCGCCGCAGTTGCCGCTGCCGCGCCTGTTGCCCCCCCGGCATCCACGGGCAAGGGTGGACAGAACCTGCAGGACCAGTTCCTGAACCTGCTGCGCAAGAACAAGACCCCGGTTACCATGTTCCTCGTCAAGGGCGTGAAGCTGCAGGGCATCGTTACCTGGTTCGACAATTTCTCGATCCTGTTGCGCCGTGACGGTCAGTCGCAGCTCGTCTACAAGCACGCGATCTCGACGATCATGCCTTCGACCCCGGTGGACGCCCGCCAGTTCGGCAATGGTCCGGAGAACGCGAAGAAGCAGCGCGTACTGCAGGACGTCTTCCTTTCCAGCATCCGCAATGCCGGCGTGCAGGTGACGATGTTCCTGATCAACGGCGTTATGCTTCAGGGCCGCGTCGCCGCTTACGACCTGTTCTGCATGCTGCTCGAGCGCGAAGGCTATGTGCAGTTAGCGTACAAGCATGCGGTTTCGACGATTCAGCCCGTGACTCCGGTCGACCTTCAGGCGCATGAAGAAGCCGACGACTGAGAGAAGCTGAACAAAATTGAACGATGAACTGAAGGGGGAGGTCACGCGCGGTGCGCGTGCCCTCGTCGTATATCCGCAAATGCGTGGGCCAAGGGGTGAGAGGAACGATCTCGACCCCGAAGCTCGTCTTGAGGAGGCGAGGGGGCTTGCGCTCGCGATCGGCCTCGAAGTGGTCGAGGCGATGGCGATCGTCATTCGCGAAGCGCGCCCGGGCACGCTGTTCGGCGAAGGCCAGATCCAGAATATTTCCACGGCCTGCACACTGAACGAGGCCGAACTCATCATCGTCGACGGTTCGCTGTCGGCGATCCAGCAGCGCAACCTGGAAGAGAAGCTCAAGCGCAAGGTCATCGATCGCACCGGGCTCATCCTCGAAATCTTCGGCGAGCGGGCAGCGACGGCGGAAGGCCGCCTGCAGGTGGAACTGGCGCACCTCGATTACCAGGCGGGGCGCCTTGTCCGCAGTTGGACTCACCTCGAGCGCCAGCGCGGCGGCTTCGGCTTCCTCGGCGGCCCCGGCGAGACGCAGATCGAGGCCGACCGCCGCATGATCCGCGACCGCATGGCCAAGATCCGCCGCGAACTCGAGCAGGTACGCCGCACCCGCGGCCTCCATCGCGACCGCCGCGAGAAGGCGCCGTGGCCGGTGGTCGCGCTCGTCGGCTATACCAACGCCGGCAAATCGACGCTGTTCAATCGGCTCACCGGTGCCAGCGTCATGGCGGAAAACCTGCTGTTCGCGACGCTCGACCCGACGATGCGGGCAATCCGCATGCCGGGTCTCGAAAAGGCGATTCTGTCGGACACGGTGGGTTTCATCTCGGACTTGCCCACCGAACTGATTGCCGCCTTCCGTGCGACGCTTGAGGAAGTGACCGCCGCCGACGTGATTCTTCACGTTCGCGACATCGCCAACCCGGACACCGAGGCGCAGAAGCGTCAGGTCCTCGATGTCCTGGCTGATCTCGGCGTGATCCAGCCCCCGCTCGACGATCGCAAGGCGCGCCAGGCTCCCGCGCTCGACTGGTCGGACGACGAGCCGGATGACGAGCCCGAGCCGCAGGTGCCGATCATCGAGGTCTGGAACAAGTGGGATCTGCTGGACCCGGACCAGGCGCATGAACTCCGCGAGGTGGCCATGCACCGGGAAGGGGAGGTCATCGTTCCCGTCTCGGCGCTGACCGGAGAGGGCTGCGACGCGCTGCTCGACATCGCCAGTCGCAACCTGACGCGGGATTCCAGGATCTACAGCTTCGTGCTGCCGGTCGCTGACGGCCAGCGCTTCGCATTTCTCCACGCGCGCGGCGAAGTCGTGTCCGAAGAGGATGCCGGAGAAGGCGAGCAGGGGCCGCAGATGAGGCTGGAGGTGCGCCTTTCAGAGCGAGAGTTCGGGCGCTTCAAGGCGCTCTGAGCGCTGCCATGGTGGTATTGTGCGGCCGTCGTGTGCAGCTTATTCGCTGCGTTTGACGGCCTGCCAGTACGCTTCCTGTTCCTCCAGAGAAAGCGTTGCGAAGTCGCGATTGTCCTCGGCTGACAGCGCTTCCATGGCGCGGAACCGGCGCTCGAACTTTACGTTCGCTGCCCGCAGCGCGTCTTCAGGCGCTATGCCGTTCAGCCTTACCAGATTGACTGCCGCGAAAAGCAGGTCGCCTGCTTCTTCCAGTCGCTCGGCAGCGGATGCTTCGGCCAGTTCCTGCATTTCCTCGCGGACCTTGTCAGCCGCTCCGCTCGGATCGGGCCAGTCGAAACCGACGCGAGCCGCGCGCTTCTGCAGTTTCTCCGCCCGCATCAATGCCGGGAGCGACAGCGCCACTCCGTCGATGGCACTGGTCGCGCCCTTGGCGGCACGTTCCTTGGCCTTCAGTTTTTCCCAGCGATCGGTTTGGGCATCTCCGGTCGCGTCATCGCCGAAGATATGAGGATGCCGCGCCTCGAGCTTGTCGGAAATGGCGGCAGCGACATCGCCGAACGCGAAATGCCCAAGTTCTTCCGCCATACGGGCATGGAAGACCACCTGCAGCAACAGGTCGCCGAGTTCCTCGCGCAAGGACGGCAAATCGTCATGCGCGATGGCTTCGGCGACTTCGTAGGCTTCCTCGATCGTGTAAGGAGCGATCGTTGCGAAAGTCTGCTCCTTGTCCCATTCACAACCGTCCTGCGGATCGCGCAGGCGGGCCATGATGGTCAGGAGGCGGTCGATCTGTTGGTGTCGGATCTGGGTCATGCCTGAGTTGATAATGATGATTATGTAAAATAACGGATGGCTGATCGGAGGCTGGTCATCAGCCGATCTTCAAGCCGGACCACTGGATGACGACCACGAGCGCGATGATGATCGCGGCCCAGATAGCCGCAAGACGCAGTGCCTGTCCGCCGCCAAGTCCACGGATTTGAGGATTGCGCAGCGCCAGGACCAGGCAACCGACGATGGAGATCATCGAGACGATCATGGCTGTCGTGTTCACGGCGTAAGCACCAGTCCATCATAAGCGACCTGCACGTTCGCAGGCACCGAAGCGCTCAGTGTGGCATAGTCCATGCTCTTGTCGAGATGCGTCAGCACGGCCGTTCCCACCCGGCAGACTTCAGCCAGTTCCAGCGACATCGCCAGATGGGCATGCGTGGGGTGCGGTTCACGGCGCAGGCAATCGACGATCAGCAGGTCGCAGCCATAGAACAGATCGATCATGCTACGCGTAATCTGGTTGAAGTCCGTGGCATAACCGACTGATTTTCCATCGGCATCGAACAGGAATCCGGTCGAATCCATCCCGCCATGAGGCATCTGCGTATGGCCTATGCGAAAGCCTTCGCACAGCCGCAGGGTATCGAGATTCTCCAGAGAAATCAGCGTTGGGTAGCCGTGCTGTCCGGCAAAGACGTAGCCGAACCGCTGCCGCAACCGCCGCACGGTTTCGGAGTCCGCATAACCCGGGATCGGTCCGGCGCGGCCGTAGCGCAGCGGGCGCAGGTCATCGATACCATGGCAATGGTCGGCGTGGTCGTGCGTCCAGAACACCGCATCGATGCGATGGATGTCGTTGGCAAGCAGTTGTGCGCGCAAGTCGGTCGAAGTGTCGACGAGGATACGGGCACCGGCGTCGCTTTCGAGCAGGATCGACACCCGTGTGCGACGGTTGCGCGGCTCATCCGGATCGCACAGTCCCCAGTCGGCGCCGCCGTTCTCGCCGCCGAGCCGGGGCACTCCGGTCGATGTGCCGCTGCCGAGGACCGTGACCTTCACGCGTACTGCGCCTTGGAGAACAGCGCGAAGAAGTTGCGTGTCGTGGCCTCGCCGAGTTGCGTCACGGTCGTTCCCCGCAGGTTCGCGACGAAAGCGGCCGTATCGGCGGTAAAGGCTGGTTCGCACTTGCGGCCGCGATGCGGGATCGGAGCCAGGAACGGCGAGTCGGTTTCGATCAGCAGGCGATCTTCAGGAATGGTCTTCACGACCTCCTGCAAGTCCTTCGCATTCTTGAATGTCACGATGCCTGAAATGCTGATCGTCAGCCCGAGTTCGAGAACCTTGCGGCCGAAGTCGGCGCTGGCGGTGAAGCAGTGGATCAGCGCCGGGAAGGCGCCCTTCCCCATCTCCTCGGTGAGAATGCGCGCGGTGTCGTCTTCTGCATCCCGGGTGTGGATAATGATGGGTAGGCCGGTCTCGCGGGAAACGGCGATGTGCGTGCGGAAAAGCGCCTGTTGAACCTCGCGGTCGGACTTGTCGTAATAATAATCCAGACCGGTCTCGCCGATGCCGATCACGCGCGGATGGGCTGCGGCTTCGAGCAGGGCGCCCTCGCCCAGATCGGCATGCTGGTCCGCTTCGTGCGGGTGGATGCCGACCGAGGCCCAGACGTCGGGTTCGCGTGCGGCGGTGGCGACCACGCGGTCCCATTCTCGCTGCCGGGTCGAGATGTTGAGAAAGCCCTTGATCCCGGCATCGCGGGCGCGTGCGAGCACGGCCTGCTGATCCTCGACCAGACCTTCGTATTCGAGATGGCAGTGGGAATCGATCAGCATCAGGCTGCGGCTTCCTCGGGCAGTTCCAGTCGCGGGAATACGCCTTGCGGCTTGTCGACCTTGAAGCCCGAACCGGCGAGTGCGTCGAACCAGCCGGTATCGGCAAGCGCGGCGTAGTCACGCGCGTCGATCGTCTGTCCCATCTGGTCGAGCAAGGCGTCGATCGCGGTCGGCACGACAGGACGAACGGCGATGGCGAGATCGCGTACGACGCGGAAAAGCGTCATCAATACGGCTTCCATGCGAGCGGGGTCGCTCTTGCGCAGCGCCCATGGGGCCTGTTCATCTACGTACTGGTTGCAGGCGAAGACGCCGCGCATCCAGGCTTCAAGGCCGGTGCTGAAATCTAGCGCGTCGAACGCCGAGCGCAGTCCGGAGACGGCCTCAGCCACGGCTGCGAACAGCGCGGTGTCGGCTTCGCTTTCTTCAAGTCCAGCTTTCAGTTCACCATCCATGTTCTTGAAAATCATGGACAGGCTGCGCTGGGCTAGATTGCCGAAGCTGTTGGCGAGTTCGGCGTTGGCACGCGTCACGATGGCTTCGTGCGACCACGAACCGTCCTGCCCGAAGGCGACTTCGCGCAGGAAGAAGTAGCGCAGGGTATCGACGCCGTACGTCTCGGCCAGACCGATCGGGTCGGTGACGTTGCCGAGTGACTTCGATTCCTTCTGGCCGCGATTAAGCAGGAAGCCGTGGCCGAAGACCTGCCTGGGCAATTCCAGGCCGGCGCTCATCAGGAAGGCAGGCCAGTAGACGGTGTGGAAGCGGACGATGTCCTTGCCGATGAGGTGGACATCGGCGGGCCAGAACTTCGCGAAATCGCCCTCTTCCTCGGGGAAGCCGAGGCCGGTGATGTAGTTCGTCAGGGCATCGACCCAGACGTACATCACATGGTTGTCGCTGCCCGGAACCTTGATGCCCCAGTCGAAGCTGGTGCGAGAGACCGACAAGTCGCGAAGCCCGCCTTCGACGAAGCGCTGGATTTCGTTGCGGCGGTTTTCCGGGCGGATGAACTCGCCTGCGGCATAGAGTTCCAGCAGCTTGTCCTGATATTTGGACAAGCGGAAGAACCACGATTCCTCGACGGTCCATTCCACCGGCGTACCTTGCGGAGACAGCTTGCCGCCATCCTCACCCGCCTGCAGTTCGCTTTCGTCGTAATACGCCTCGTCGCGTACCGAATACCAGCCTTCGTAGCGGTCGAGATAAAGGTCGCCATTCGCTTCCATGCGGCGCCACAGTTCCTGCGTCGCGGCGTGATGGCGCGGTTCGGTGGTGCGGATGAAGACATCGTAACCGATGTTCAGAGCGTCGCACATCTCCTTGAAGTAGGACGACATTTCATCCGCGAGCGCCGCCGGCGTGGTGTCGAGGTCGCGCGCCTTCTGGGCCATCTTCAGGCCGTGTTCGTCCGTGCCGGTCTGGAACCGGACGTCGAAGCCTTCCGCCTTCTTGAAACGGGCGATCACATCGGCGGCGATGGCCTCGTAAGCATGGCCGATGTGGGGCCGCCCGTTGGGGTAGCTGATGGCGGTGGTGATGTAATAGGGCTCGCCCATGCGGCGTCGCGCTTTCCTGACTGGAGTTTACAGATCGATCTTCAAGTGCGTTCTGAACTTCACTCAGGAGTCCTGCGAACGCGCTAACGTGCCGCTTCTCTAGGCATCGCGGCCGAGGCCAGCAACCCGCCAATTTCCATTATGAGGAGCCCGGCATCGAAATTGTAGGTCGGAGCCTGCGTCGCCAGCGTCGTCAAGGCGCCATAGGCTTCGATAATTCCGAGCTGGCGTCGACGCGGGGCATCGCGAAGCTGCTGGACGAGGACGGCGCGGGCAAGCTCAAGCGCTGCCAACTGACGGTCGCGTGCCGGTCTGCCGCCCATCTCTTCGGCCAGTGCACCGCGTAAGGCGAAGTCCGGGTCGCCGCGCTGCAGGATGCGCATCATCAGCGCGTGAATGCCGCCGAGATCGTGCTCGACGATATCGAGCGCCACGCCGGGCGACCCTTGCGCGGCAGCGATCGCGGCCGCGCGCGCGGCGGCATCGGCCTGGGGCGCATCGCGGCGGATGACAGAGTCGAGTTGTTCCGGCCCGAGTGCGGCGAAGCGGAGGACGCGGCAGCGCGAACGGATGGTGGGCAGCAGGCGGCCGGGCTGATGCGTGACGAGAAGGAAATACGTACCGGCGGGCGGCTCTTCCAACGCTTTGAGAAGCGCGTTGACGGCGCCCTTCTCCATGTCGTCGGCCGGGTCGATCACGATGGCGCGGCGATCGCCAAGCGTGGGCTTGATCGCGAGGCGGCGGATCATGCCGCGCACCTGATCGACGGTGATGTTGCGCTTGGTCTGGTAAGGCTTGCCCTCGGCCTTCTTCTTCACCTCGTCGTCATTGGCGGGAAGGTGGTCGAGGATATGGATGTCGGGATGCGTTTCCACGTCAGGCATCGGGTGGCCCGGCTGACGGACCAGTTCGGCGGCCGCAGCGCGCGCGAAAGCGCGCTTGCCCAGGCCCTTGCCGCCGCTCAGTAGCCAAGCATGGTGCATGCGCTCGGATGCGATGGCGGCCAGCCATTCCTGCCACGCGGCGTCCTGACCGATGAAGGGCTTGTCCATGGTCATGACAGTAGCGGTGCCAGCGCCGTCATTACGAGGGCATGGGTGGCCTGCGCATCGCCGTCGCCGTCGATCCGGGCGAAGCGGGCGGGCTCCGCCTCGGCGAAGACCGAGAACGCGCTGGCCACGCGGGCGTGATAGGCGGCGTCCCGCCCGCCGATGCGGTCGCTGCCATCGGTGTCGCGCAGGGCAAGCCTGTGCACGGCCACCGCAGGCGTGACTTCCACCAGCAGCGTCAGGTCGGGCAGTAGCCCCTCGCTGCCGATGGCGTGGAGGGAGGCGATGTCGGCGTCGGACAGACCACCGCCGCCGCCCTGATAAGCGCGGCTCGAATCGAGATAGCGGTCGCAGATCACCCATGCCCCGCGCGCAAGCGCCGGGCGGATCAGGCGGTGGACATGGTCGGATCGTGCGGCGGCGAACAAAAGCGCCTCGGCGCGCGGGTTCCAGCTTTCGCCGCCGTCCCCCTCGACGCCATCGAGGAGCAGGGCACGGATCGCCTCTGCCCCCGGAGTGCCGCCCGGCTCGCGGGTGGTGACCACCTTCAGGCCAAGCCCACGCAAGGCTTCGGCCAGCAGGCGGGCCTGCGTGGACTTGCCCGCCCCTTCCCCCCCCTCGAGCGCGATGAATCGACCCTGCATCATGTGAACAGGTTGATAAGCCCGTTCAGCAGCCTGTCCAGCCATCCGGCAGTCCCCACGTCACGCCCCGCGTAGAGCGGCACGCGGCCCGGTGCGAGCCCGGCGACGCGGATCTCCAGTTCGCCGACCTGCTCGCCCTTGCGGATCGGCGCCTTGATCGGTCCGCTGTAGTGGACGGCAAGCGTGATGCCCGGCTGAGTGCCGCGCGGGATGGTGGCGTGAACCTCGCGGTTGGCGACGAGCGGCAGCGAGCGGGCGTCGCCGCCTTGAACCTTGGCCTGCGCGATCGTCTGGCCCTGGTCGAAGAGGTGGCGGGTGTCCCACGCGGCAAAGCCCCATTCGAGCAGCGCCTTTGCCGCATCGTCGCGCACCTTGGGCAGCGGCGATCCCGCCAGCACCATGACGAGGCGGCGCCCCCCACGCTCGGCCGTGCCGAGGAAGTTGTAGCCAGCCTCGCGGGTATATCCAGTCTTGATGCCGTCCGCGCCGGGCACGACGCCCACCGTCGGGTCGTGGCTGCGCATGTGGACGTCGCGCCAGATCCAGTGCTTGTGGCCCGAGAACTCGCGGTAGAGGTCGGGATAGCGCGTGATCATGGCGTCGGCGAGGCGCACGAGATCGCTGGCGGTGACGTAGGTGTTGCCCTCGTCCATCCAGCCGTTGGGAGTGTTATAGTGACTGCGCGTCATGCCGAGTCGCCGCGCGGCGTCGTTCATCTTCGCCGCCCAGCCCTGCACGCTGCCCGCATAGCCCTCGCCCAGCACGACGGCGGCATCGTTCGCCGAAGCGGTCATGATGCCATGGAGCAGGTCGCGCGTGGTCGGCCTGTCCTTGGTCGTGATGTACATGTTGGTGCCCTTGGCGAACCATTCCTTCTCGGTCTCGGGGCGCTCCTGGAACTGGCGGTCCATGCGGAGACGGCCCGCGCCGATTTCCTCGAAGGCGACGTAGGCGGTCATCACCTTGGTCACCGAGGCGGGCAGGAAGGGCGTATCGGGATGTTTCTGCGCCAACACCTGGCCGGAGCCGAGATCGACCAGCAGACTTACCGGTATCGGCGCAACCTGCGGCGGCGGGGCCGGGATGGAGGCGGCCGAGGCACTCGCCGGTATGGTTACGGCCAGGGCCAGCTTCACGATATTGGAAAACGACTTCAAGACCCGACTTCTCCCGCGCGCCTGTCGGCGTCTGGCTGCGCGCGGGAGACGTTTCAGGTTCAGTCCGCGCCGAGGATTCGGGCATCCCTATAGCCCGCGCCTTTCGCCTTCTCCAGCGCCGGCGCGGCTTTTGCACGGTTCGCGTAAGGACCGAGCCGCACGTGCCAGAACTTGCCTGCCGGGGACACGCTGCCACCGAGTTGCGCGGCGACCTTGCGAGCCGAGGATTCGGAGGAAAACGCGGCTACCTGTACGTAAGTCGAGCCCTTCTCGGCAGGCTTGGCCGCTTCCGGTTTGGGCTTCGCCGCCGGAGCGGCGGGCTTCGGAGCGGGGGCCTTGGGCGGCGAAGGGGGCACCGTTTGCGACGGGCGGGCGGCGGGCGGTACGGTCGGGGCGACGGATGCGGGCCTGGCCACCTTCGGTGCTGCCACCGGCTTCGCGGCCGGAGCCTTGACCATCGCAGGCGGTTCTCCCGCAGGCATTGCCGGCGGCGTGGAAGGCGGCGGGACCAGCGGCGACTGATCCGCCAGTTTGCGGCGCAGGACCTTGAGCAGTCCTTCGGGCGTTTCCATGCGCTCCGGCGCCCGGCCGCCGGCCCGAAGGAGCGCGCGCTCCTGCTCCGGCGGATTGACGCGGCGTACCCGCACTTGCGCCCTGGAGCCGGGAGCGAGACCGATCTGCGCCGAAGCATCGGCCGACAGTTCGATGAGTGCATCGTTTACCATCGGGCCGCGCCTCTCGATCCGTACGAGGATGGTGCGGCCGGTGTCGAGCGCTGTCACCTCCGCATAGCTGGGCAATGGCAAAGTCTTGTGCGCGGCAGTCACGCCGGTGCCTTCGCCGGTGATGACACCGCCGACCGCGTCGTAGTTGAGCTGGTCGGTCGGCGTCCAGACGGTGCTGCCGATGGTGAAAGGTTCGCCGACGACGACCGGATAATCGGCGGCAGGCCCCGTAGCAGGAGCAGCGACCTGCGGAGTGCGGGAAGCGGCCAAGGCCCCTCCCGAACCGAGCAGGATCAGCGCCGCAAGCGGCAGGGCATGGTTAACGGGCAATCTCATCTGCAAGCAACCCCACGGACATGGCGTAGTAGTTCGAGCAGTTGTACTGGAGGATCACCCGATAATTACCGGTTAACAGATAAGCCGGAGTGCCCGGACCGTCGGGCTGGAACAGCGAGGCGAGGACATCGCCGCCGATCGCGCCCTGCGGCGCCACGCCAAGGGCGCGCCATTGCGAAACCGGCTTCCACTGCGAATGGCGCGCATGAACTGCGGCGCATGACGGCGACGACAACTTCGTCGCATAGGCGTTTACGTTGAACCCGGACGGCAGGCTGGCCCGCACGCCCCAGGGCTCACCGGTGCGCCAACCCGCGTCGCGGAAATAGTTCGCGATCGAGGCCAGCGTGTCGGCCGAACTGGAGAAGATATCCGCCCGCCCGTCCCCGTCGCCATCGACGGCAAGGCGCAAGTAGACGCTCGGCAGGAACTGGGGATACCCGAAGGCCCCTGCCCAGCTGCCCTTGAGCTGCGACCGCGGCACGCCCCGGTCGACCATCTTCATCAGGGCGATAAGCTCGCTCTCGAACAGCTCGCGGCGGCGCCCTTCCCAGGCCAGCGTCGCCAGCGAGCGTGCGAGGTCGAAGTCGCCAGTGTAGCTGCCGAAATTGGTCTCATGCCCCCAGATCGCGAAGAGAATCGGCGCGGGCACGCCATATCGCCGCTCGATCTGCGGCAGGATCGAGGCAAGTGAAGTATAGCGCGACTTGCCGCGCGCCACGATCGAACTGCCCACGTGCTGCGCGATATAAGGCGCCAGTGGCGGCGGCGCCCCGCGGCTGCCGGGCTGCGAGGTATCGAGCGCGATGACCCTCTCGTTGGGCGTGAGGCCGGTCAGCACGCTGGTGATGGCGGCTTCGCTCACACTTTGGGATCGGGCATGCGAGGCGACCGTGCGCAAGTAATCGGGAAAGGACTCCGGTTGCGCGCAGGCCTGCGCGGCGGGAAGCGCAAGCACGACGGCGAAGACGGGAAGACGCAGCGATCGCATGAATGCCGCAAGGGTTATTACAGGGGTCATCGCGAGGAAACTTCGCACAAAGCGAACCGGTTGCAAATGGCCTGCCGCCTCTCGTCGTGGACAGTCGCCGCAAGCCCGATGCCCTTCACCGAGCATCAACCCCTTGCGCCCGCGCCACTTTGGGCTATGCGCAGCAATTGAGCGGACAGGTGGCCGAGTGGTTTAAGGCAGCGGTCTTGAAAACCGCCGTGGGTGCAAGCTCACCGTGGGTTCGAATCCCACCCTGTCCGCCAAGAAATATTGATAAATAAGGGAAAATTTGGCGATTATGCGCCTGTTCCCATAATAGCTCCCCGATAGCTCAACTGCTACCTCTGCTTGCAGCCGATTCTCGTCGGCTGTGGAGCGGTCGTTCTTCCCATTGATCCAAGGCATTCATGCAACCAATCGCACTGCCACCTAAGGAAGCCTTCGCCATGCTCAGCATCGGCCGTACAAAGGGGTATGAGCTGATTGCGGCTCGCGAACTTGAAGTGTTCAAGATCGGCCGTTCGACCCGGATCACGGTTGCCAGCATTCTGGCCTTTATGGAGAGGCAGATAGCCAGTCGCGACGTCTGATGCAGACCGTGTCGCGCCCGTAAAACGGTGGGTTGTTGCACAGGCTAGGCAATGCCAGCCCCGTATTATTTACAAGGATGTCTGGAAGAGGTTGGCCCAACCGGCAATCGATGGTGGAAGCGCGGCCGGGCCCAGGATCGCATGCTTTTATATTTTGCCGAAGGAACTGGGGAATCGTCGAACAAGTTCCGAGAATCCTTGGCGGCGAGTAGTTAGCCTACGATGGTCGCAGTCACCCGGTGGCGAAAAGGCTGGTGCGGGGTTCCGGATCTGCGAAGGTCACGGAAGGCGCCGCCAGCCAGATCAGGCAGGATTGCCTCTACCGTGGCAGCTTCTTCGAGGGATCGAACATCCACGAACAGGTTGAAGTGCCCATCAAAGCAGATGCTGACCACAGCTGATGGCGGGCAAGCCGCATGCACCAAGGAATGGAGAGCTTCAATCTCCGCACAGAGCGAGCGGCTATACCCAGCAGTGTCCGGAAAGGCATGGATGTTGCTGAATGCGTTCATGGTTACCTCGATAGGTTTCACATGAGAAACGCATCATCCCCATTTTCGATCCATCGCTAGAAAAAAACGGTTCATCGTAAATCGGGTCATCCTGCGCCAGTGGGCCTTCGGTGTGGGCCGGGCCACCCCTGCATACGCAGCCACCATTCGTGATGGCGTTCCGTAGCATGACCTCGTGCCCACTCTGCGCGTGCGGCAGTGCCCCGGTAAGGATTGCAGGCCGATGACAGGCCATCGCGTGCCGCTTTTCGGCCCCACAAGAAGGCATCGTTTATCGGCGTCAAGGGTTGTCCCCGAGATGCTGGTGAGGCCGATGAAGTTGCAAATCAGGTGGCTGATCTGACCTCACACCCAACGCCGCCGGAAGATTTTCCAATCGGGATCCAGTGTCATATCGCACGAGAACATGTAGCAACCGTCCTCAAGAATATCGACGACGCCGACCCAGCCGGCCTGAACAGCGCTCAACGCGACAATCACGTCATTCGTGTCGATCTCCAAAGGATCGCGTGCCGGGTGTACGGACAATATGTTGTAACGCGGCATGCTCACCCCCGATCCCCGTCACATCCGAGGGATTATGGGCGCGATGGAATCGAGCATCGCGCCCACGTCATCGTCGTGCTTCTGGAGATCGACGATGCCTAGTCCCTCGGGAGGACGACAGAAGATCGCACCGAAACGCGAGGGTGTGCACAACATAGATCAAGTTGCGCTGATGTGATTGGTGCCCGTTGAGGTCTGCTTCACCCCAAGGGCGGGCGCGTTAAACGCTGTACCTGGGAAGACACGGACTACGCCTTCTCTTGATGGCAGGCATCTACTTCACTTCGGCGCATAAAGACAGGGAAATAAAACGTTCGGCGCCGAGGTAGACGCCGTCGCTTACTCTCCCTCCTGCCCGGCTATTCGGCGCTTTCATGCTTCTGTCTACTGGATTCATGCGTGAGCGCTGCCGAAACCGGGACGGATGCGAACGACCTTGCATGTGGGCTCAGCATTAGGCCAGCGCTTCATATACCTTAGATGCCGGAACGCAGGCTGTATCGGCCTCTCAAGCCGCGCGAGTCAGTTCCAGCTTGCCGACTGCGATGTCACCCTCGTGCGCACGAGCTTGCGCCAGATCGAAAGCAGTCTGCATGCGCATCAGGGTATCGGCCTTCACCCCAAACGCCTTCTCGAAACGGATAGCCATCTCTGCCGTCAGAGCGGAATGCCCGTTGAACAACGTGCTCAATGCTTGACGCGAGACGCCGAAATGTTCGGCCAGAGCCTTAACCGTCAGGCCGTAAGGCTGCACGATCTCGGACTTGAGCCACTCCCCGGCATGGACGTGGATCGACGGATGCAGCTTAATCGCCATGATAGTCCTCCAAATCCATATCGGTCAGCGCCCCCTCCCGTGATCTGGAAGGTTCAGGCGCCAGTTCTTCGTCACGGCCATCGACCAGGTTCCGTCGCGATCCCCCGTCAGCCTGTGCAGGCCATAGTTCGGCGGTATCGCAAGCTCATCCAGAGATCCGGCCGCGTCGATGAAGGCAATCATCTTGCGGAGCCGATTGGCGTCTCCGATAAGGCCTTTGGTCGAACCCGTTTCCACGAAACGGCGCAGCGCCTTATCGGTGATGCTCTCGATCTCCACGCTTCACGATATGGTTGAAGCAACTTCACGTGTCAAGTTAGGCTTGACGCACGTTCCAGTGAGAAGGCTTGGCCGGGCGGCCTCGATCGAGACAGAAGCAGCAACTGTCCCCCGCAGCCGTAAACTGCGAGGGAAGCGAAACCTGCGGCCTTACTTAGTGACCGAGGCCGTCGTCAGCACCGCAGGGGCAGGCGCCACGGCCGGAACCGCTGTGGGCACCGAAATCACCTGAGGCTGGACGGCCTGAAACGCGAGATCCTCATCCAGGAAGCCCTTTACGGACGATCCACTGGCGATGAACGCGCTGGTGCCGGTGGTGAGAAAGCCTGCGATCGGAACGAGCGCGATGGGTGCCACGACGCCGCCCGTGCCGGTGACGCCCTTGTCATCGAACGTGCCGGACAGGCGCACATTGCGACCGTTGAGGTTGAGCGAGACGACACGCGCGCCGATGTAACCAGACTTGCCCCACATGCCCTTGTTGCGCACTTCAGTGATCTCACCGATTGCGGGCGTGCCCGACCGGGCGCGACTGCTCGAGCGCTATGTCCGGATACTGGAGATCGATGAGTGAAGAACCTGTTTCAAGCGATGTCGCCGCTCTTTCTGGCGCTGACTGCAGGTCAGCTCCCGGCCTTAGCCAAAGCTGCCGAATGGGCGGTCTGGCAAAGCGAACCTTTCCCTTTCTCGATCTGCTACCCGGCCGACGTGTTCCAGCAGCGTAGGGTATCGGACACGGGTCACGCGATCGCATTGGAATCGAGAGACAGCGCACAGTTGATCGCCGGGAGCATCGACTACACCCGCGAAACGTTGGCCGAACCGTTACGGATCGAGCAGGAAAGGCTGACCCATGTCGCCCTGATTGCACGGGGTGAGAACTGGTTTGTCGTTTCCGGGACGCGGGTTGACCAAGCCCTCTACACGAAGGCCGTCCGAGTGGGCGATCGGTTGATAGCGCTCCGGTTCCGCTATCCTGAAAGCCTCGCAGCCAAGTACGCCCCCATCGTCGAGCGGGTAGCGGAATGCCTTAAAGTCCCCGAGGATGCCTATTGAGGATTCCGGGATGATCGCGCGCACCTGCCCGGCAACCCTATGGTGCGCGCTTCGATGGGCCTGCCATAGCAGCATATGCGGTCATTGATGCGGCTGCGACCACGGCCATCCAGATCGCGACGTTACCGGCCCGGATGAAGGTGGAGGCGCCCCAAGCCCCGCAAACCAAGGATGCCCACAAGATCAGGTAAGGTGCCCAATTCCACTTCGGGCCGCCCATGAGAGCCGCAGCGATATGCTGCCCCAGCTTGACCAAGGCACCAGTCATGTAGGTCACCCCGATCGAAACTTCGCCGTTGCGCTGGAAGACGGCATTCTCCGCGCCCATAGCCGCCGCGAGAACCATCGCGGCCGGCAGGTGGGAAGTCACTTCGCTCAACGATGCTGCTGCGGTGAGAAGCACTGTCACGAGCGCCAGCACTGCGGGTTTTCGGTGCCGGGTGGCGCGGGAAGCGACGCACGTTCCTGCGATCACGCCGAAGACGAACGACAAGACCAAAGATCCGGCAATGAATGCTGCCGGTATATCCCGAACCAGCCCGACCGCGACGCGAGTGGAATTGCCGCTCATGAAGGATACGAAAAAGCCGCCGAGGCTGATGAACCCGATTGCGTCAACGAAGCCAGCCAAGGCCGCGAGCATTGCCGCCAACACCCAGAACCGCTTCTCATAGGCGATCATCGTCGGCTGAGCGGCTCAGTCAGTGCTTCTGAAACTTCGGCAAGTCACCCGTCATGTCGCTTTACCTTTCACCTTGCCTCCGCCCCGCAACGGACGCGGGGATATTGAACCATATGCAATCGCACCCCGGCAAGGGCTTCCAACGCCACAAGCCCTAAGCAGGCCCGCAATCGAGTGCTCTGGCTCCGCTCGCCGCAAACGGGCTCACAATGTGCATAAGTGCGTAGTCATTCGGATGAGATCGACCATTAGCGCGCACGGCGTGGCGACTTGCAGGGGATCGCCGCGCCTACCTGGCCCGTGCGAGGAAGCGGTAAGGCTCATGGGCGGCGCCGATCAACTGGCCAAGCTCTGCTGCCTGCGCGCTGTCCATGACGATGTTGACCAATTCGAGCAGTTCGCTTTCATCAGCAGGCCAGCCTTCGAAAGAGGCTCCGTCAAGCGCTGCCGCGATGTCGTCTTCGGTAATTTCCCGGAACGACTGGTTCTTCATCTGGCCTCTCCTCCTGGTGGTGACGAAGACCATGCGCTCGTAAGAATCCCGGGCCAGTTAAAAGCTTGCAAGGCGGACCTCTGAGGACCGCAGACAATCGAGGCGAACTATTTAGAAGTGCTTCTCGTGCATTGATGGGACACCGATCCGGGGGGACTTATGATTCGCATTCTTGCATTCGCGCTTGCCTTGACGGCGTCCATGCCATCGCTTGCACAAGAAGCTTCCGGCAACCGCCTGGAACTTGCCTGCATGGGAGGTGGCGCCGCGAACAAGGTCGATCAGGCTACCGTCAATGCATGGGATAATCACGGCAACTCAGCTGGCGCGAATGTCCTGGGCACCCGGTCTGTCGGCTTCGAAGATCAGGTGAACCTCTGGATTGAAGGCGCTGAAGGTCGTGTTCGAATGCCCCGATCGATGCTGCCTCCCATCCGGGGCGGCGAGAATGGCTGGTTCAAATTGAAGGATATTGAGATCAGCGATCGGGAGATCACAGCGTCGGTGGCAGTGAACGCCCTCAACAACCCCAAGTTGCGCGTGGATCGCTACTCCGGGATGATAAGCATCTCAGGCAAGGCCGGGGACTTTACCGGGCGATGCCAGAAGTATGATCCAGCCACCGAGCGCCGAGCGTTCTGACGCGTCACGAGGAGGACAGAGATGCTTCCATGTATACTCGGCGGTGCGATCGGCGGATGGTTTGGCTTCAAGATGTTCCATTCGGCCCTTGCGGCCTTGACCTTCGCCGTTCTCGGCGGTGCTTTCGGCTCGGCAATCGCCAAATCCCGTTTATTTAGAGGGGCGCATCGAGGCGATGGGGCTGGCTCCTCCGGTGATGGAGGCGACTTGGCATGGTCTGACGGTGGTTCTTCCTGCGACGGCTCCGACGGAGGGGGTGACGGTGGCGGCTGTGATTAGGTAGCTGCATGATGCTTGGGCTGGATCCGCCCGAACAACTAGAGCACGTCGTGGACACCTTGCTGCACTGGGCTGGCTGGCATCGGTAGCGCTCTACTACGGCCTCGAAACCTGCCCAGCGCTGGCACAACCGCCGCACGCCGTCCCCAAGCGGGGCGGACCGTTAAACGGCCGAGCACCAAGTCTTCGCGTACCAGTCTGGCAAGAAATAGGCTCAACGTGCAGGAAACCATGTTCTGCGCAACAATTTCATCGGCGTGACATGGAAATAGGCTGCCATCACCTCGCGATTATCGTACTTTTTCCTGCCTGTTCAACATGACAGGCGCATTTCCTCATGATAGCCTGCGCGTGATGTTCTCGCAGATGCTGACGCCAGCCTACCTCCCTTTCGCGTTCTCCTTCGTGCTGATGATCGGTATCGGTCTGATCGAAGCCATCGGACTGGGCCTTGGCCAGTTCGATCTCGACGGCGATTTCAGCGGGGACGGCGATGGCGGGATGCTCAGCTGGCTGGGCCTGGGCGGCGAGTTGCCGATCCTGATCTGGCTCACCTCGCTGCTCGGCTGCTTCACGCTGGCCGGCATCGCGCTGCAACAGGGCATGACCGCGATCGGCGGCGCCCCGCTGCCCTGGCCGGGGGCCTCAGGCGGCGCTCTGGTTGCCGGCGCCGCGCTCAACACCTTCGCCGCCAACGGCCTGGCGCGCATCCTGCCAGGTTTCGAGACGACGGTGATCTCCACCGACGATTTGCTGCGGCAGCGCGGCACCATCCTCGAAGGCACCGCCCGTCGCGGCGCCCCGGCTCGCGCCAAGGTGGTGGACCGCCACGGCCAAGCCCACTTCGTGATGGTGGAGCCGCACGACGATGCTGATGCCATCTCCTCGGGTGAAACTGCGCTGCTGGTCCGGCGCGAGGGGCAAGTTTTCTTCGCAGTGCCCGATCGGCCTGCGTCCTTGCGACTGCCCTGATGCACGGCGGTCGCGCAGCAAACTGGGGAAGGGTCCAACGTGCCTGATTCGCTACTCAACGTCCTGATCTATGCCGGCATCGTGCTGCTGGCGCTCATCGTGATCGGCATCATCCTGACACGCCTCTATCGCCGCGCGACCAAGGACGTGGCGCTGATCCGCACCGGTTTCGGCGGGGAAAAGGTGGTGCTGAACGGCGGCATCATGGTGATCCCGGTGCTGCACGAACTGATGCAGGTGCGCCTGACCACAGTGAAGCTGGAAGTCTCGCGTCTCAACAAGGACGCGCTCATCACGCTCGACAAGCTGAGCGTCGATGTGATCGGCCTGTTCCATATCAAGGTGAAGCCCGATGCCCAGTCGATTGCCGCCGCCGCGCAAACGCTGGGCGATTCGGTGAACAGCCCCGATGCGGTGAAGTCGCTGCTCGATGGAAAGCTGGTCTCCGCTCTCCGCTCGGTCGCCGCTACGATGACCATGGAGCACCTGCACGCCAACCGCGCCGACTTCATCCAGAAGGTGCAGGAAGCGCTGATGACCGACCTGGACATGAACGGCTTCCAGCTCGAATCGGTCAGCATCACGCATTTCGACCAGACTGCGTTCGAACACTTCAACGAAAACAATGCCTTCGATGCTGAGGGCCTGACCGTGCTCACCCGCACGATCGAGGAACGCAAGAAGATCCGCAACGACATCGTCGCCACCAACCGTGTCGAGATCGAGCAGCGCAACCTGGAGGCGAACAACCAATCGCTGGAGATCGCCCAGGCGGCCGAGCAGGCGCGGCTGACGCAGGAGCAGACGCTTTCCGCCCGCCGTGCCGAGCAGGCGACCGCGATTGCCACCGCCGAAGCCGAGCAGACGCGCCTTGCCGAGATCGCGCGGATTACCGCCAGCCAGGCGCAGACAGTGGCCCAGACCGAGGCGGACAAGATCATCCAGACCGCCACGATCGCGCGCGACGGCGCGATCCAGACCGCTACCATCGAGCGGGACCGTACCATCGAGATCGCCCGCATCACTACTGCGGTGCAGACCGCGCAGAAGTCCGAGGAGGAATCGACCGCGACTGCCGCCGCCAACGAGGCGCGCGCGCTCGCCGTCCGGGCCGAGGAAAGCGTGGCGACGGCCAAGGCCACCGAAATCGCCAACCGTAATAAGAACGTGGCGGTCATCGCCGCCACCCAGCGCGCGCAGGAAGAGGCGGTGGGCATCACCGTCGCCGCCACGGCCGAAAAGGAAGCCGCCGAAGCCCGCGCCAGCGCCCTGCGCACCGAAGCTACCGCCGAGGCCGACGCCGAGAAGGTCCGTGCTCAGGGCCGCGAAGCCGCCTTCGCCGTCGATGCCGCCGGCCAGGCTGCGATCAACGAGGCGACCAACCTGCTCAACGAAGCGCAGACCGCGCTGCTCGTCCGCAAGGCCGTGCTGGAAGCCCTGCCCGCGATCATCGCGGCGGCCAGCAAGCCGATGGAAAACATCGACAGGATCAGCATCCTCGATGCCCGGGGCCTGCACGGCGATGCCGCCACCGGGGAGCGTGGTGGCCCTGCCGCGAACGAGAACCTTGCCGACGCGGCCGTCTCCGCCGCCATGCGCTATCGCGTGGGCGGCCCGCTGATTGATAGCCTCATGACCGAGCTGGGCATGAACGGCGGTTCGCTGAACGGTATGTTGGCCGCCAGCGGCGTAGCGGAAGCGGCGCACGCCCCCGCTGTTGCTGCGCCTGGCGCCGGCCCCACTCCGGCGCCTGCCAATCCCGAGCCGGACGTAGCCTGAATCTTACAGGGAGCCGGCCCCAGCCCGGCTCCCGCATCGGTCCCCGACATCTGACCGGCAACGGTGCGGTCGAGACGATTTCGTAGAAGTGACGCTCCATCGCTTCGGCGGCGGGGGATTAGCGATAGCTGGGCGACAAGAGCGGAGTCTCATTGAGGAGCGGCGTCGATTAGATAGCCGAGTCGGGCTCGGGTTCGATTCGCCCCATCCATTGGAGAACGTTGATGACCGCCGGAAACTTGAGCCCTGAGCACGAACGGAATGCTGCGATCTATGTCGCTGTGGTCGATGGCGCGACGTTCGGCGAATTGGCGGCCAGGTACGGCATCAGCAAGGTCCGGGTGCAGAAGGCTTATGCTCGCGAGCGCACGAACGCTTGGGAGGCTCGCAGGCGGGGCGAGACCTCATATCTTGGGCGGCCTATCCCGGGGGATGTTTGAGCCGTTTGCCGTTGATGAAACTGACTCGACGGCGCTCTGCGCTAGGAATGTGGGCGACAGAATTGCTTCTTTCAGGTCAGAGTATTTTACGACCGGGCTTCCATGAGCATCCCCCGCAACCACCACTACCTCCCGCAGTTTTACCTTGAGCGATGGGCATCTCACGGTGAAGTGGTCCGTTACGTTCGCCCGAGGGGGGCGCATATCGGAGAGCGAACCCTATGTTGCAGGCGACGACGAGCAGCGAGTGCTGTCGATCCAGTCTTTGGCGCTCTCCAACCGCGTCATTGCCCCTGTAACGAAGCGGATCACAGCTGGGCAAGTATCGTCGCCCCGCATCGGACCGAACTACGCCTCGCCCTCAAATCGCCATGGCCCTCTGCGGCATTGCCCTTAACCGCCCCACGTCGCGGACAGGTGGGGCGCCGAAGAGGCGACGATATTCGCGGCTGAACTGGGAGGGACTGTCATAGCCAACTCGGAAGCCCGCCTCTGCCGCATCAAGGCGGTCGGCCAACATCAGCGCCCGCGCTTCCTGCAACCGCAACCGTTTTTGATATTGCAGCGGAGTCATGGCGGTGGCCCGGCGAAAATGATCATGGAAGCTCGACAGGCTCATGCCGGCAAGGGCGGCAAGGTGTGGTCCGCTGAATGGTTCGCGGAAATGGGTCTTGAGCCAGGCGATCGCTTTGGCCAGCTGGCTGGTGCGGCTTTCGCCGCTAGCTATCGCGCGCAGGATGCCCGCGCCCGGCCCGGTCATCAGCCGCACCAGCAATTCCCGCTCGATGAGCGGCGCGAGCAGCGGCGCGTTCGCCGGATCGCCGAGCAGCGCCGTCAACCGCGTCGCCGCGTCAATCAGTTCAGGTGTCATCGGGTGCAGCGTCATCCCACCCCTCTCCTCCGTGCCCGCCGGCAGAGGCGGCAGGGTTAACGCGATCTCCGACAACAGGGCGGGGTCGAGATAGAGGCAGAAGCAGAGATAAGGCGCGTCCGCGCTCGCCTGCGTCACAGCGCCTGTGATGGGCAGATCGAGTGAGGCGACGAGATAGCTGGCAGGGCCATAGTCGATCACCGCATCGCCCAGCAGCACGCGCTTGCTGCCCTGCGCGATGATGCACAGCGCCGGACGCTGCACCATATGCACCGGCTCGCCACCCCGGCCCGAGCGGACCAGCGTGAGCCGAGCGATGGGCGTCTCGATGATGCCGTCTCGCTCGGCGTATCGGGCAATCTGCTGAGCCAGTTCTTGATGCGCCATCAGCGTCTCTCTCAAAGCAATCGGTATGATCAGCCTACACGGCTGATAGAGACCGATCCAGCGCAGCGCTATAAATCTGGAATATCGTGCAATCATCCCGGATGACCGTTCTACCTCCTCACGACCAGATAGCGCCATCTAAGGGGCATCGGATCTATGGTTCGGTCCGTCTGAACAGGAGTGACTATACATGGCTATAGAGGACAAGGTCATCGCGATTACCGGCGCCAGCAGCGGCATCGGCGAAGGCACGGCGCGGCTCCTGGCGGCGCGCGGCGCGAAGCTGATGCTGGGCGCACGCCGCACCGACCGGCTCGCAGCGCTGGCGGAGGAACTGAACGCAGCGGGAGGCACAATCGCCTTCCGGTCGCTCGACGTCACGGACCGCAGCGATTTCGAGGCGTTCATCGCCGCGACCGAGGCCGAATACGGCCGCGTTGATGTGCTGGTCAACAATGCGGGGCTGATGCCGCTGTCGCGCTTCGACAGCCTGAAGGTTGATGAATGGGACCGTATGATCGACGTCAACATCCGCGGTGTCCTGCACGGCATTGCCGCCGCCCTCCCTCGCTTCAAGGGCCAGGGCAGCGGCCAGTTCGTCAACGTTTCTTCTATCGGCGGCTATGCCGTGTGGCCGACCTGCGGCGTCTACAGCGCGACAAAATATGCAGTGCGCGCCATCTCGGAGGCGCTGCGCATGGAGCATGACGACATTCGCGTCACCATCATCGCGCCGGGCGTCGTGGAATCGGAACTGGCCCACACGATCACCGATCCGGTCGCGGCGCAGGCCATGGTCGATTTCCGCTCCATCGCGCTCACCCCGGACGCGATCGCGCGCGCCATCGCCTATGCGGTGGAGCAGCCGGCGGATGTGGACGTTAATACGCTGATCGTCCGGCCGGTCCGCTCAACAATCTGACGATGATGGGGGCATTCGCATATTGCCCCAATAACCCGCCAGCAGCCAAAGCCCTGCGCTCTCATGAATTTCTCGAAGCCTATAGAGGATAAAGGCGGCCAAACGGTGCAACCTCTCGAATTATTAATACAAAGCCGACTGCTCAAAATGGCGCTCGATCCGGCGCTCGCCCTTGCCCGAACCGACCCATGCCGGCCGTTCAGCGTCGAAATTATCGTTCCAACCTGCGGCCGGTCCGCTTTCACTTCTTGGACACTCAAGACGGGCCGAGGCGAAAGTCCGGTTCGAGGTTGGGTCGTGGGAATAACTGACATTCACGCCGCGTCGGCTGCCGTCCAAATGAAGCCTTTATAGCGCACAACCATGAACGGCGGCCCATACTATAGTCAGTCAATAGTTTGCTTGGCCACTGCTGAGCGGTGAAGCACTTTAGACTATTCGTTCGCGCAAGTAGAAGTGATGTTCCCGACACTGTACATTCGTTCAAGTGTCACTTGCTCGAACATTTTCCCCTGTTGCTAACGTGCTTTCTGATCAGGTACCTTCGGTGAACCGCCAATCCGGAATTTCTCTCTTGTTCTAACCGATCAACGGCCAGTCCAAACAGGTCTTCGCCCTTGCACGATAGCGGCGTCGCGCTCGCGCGCATCGTCGCTGCCCGCGTAACGCTCGATCTCCTCGAAGCGGCTGCTCAGCGCCGCCTCGAGCGGGAGCGCCAACCCTCGCGCGACGGCGGCCTTGGCGGCCCGGTTCGCCAGCGGAGAGGCCTTGTTGATCCTCGCGGCCCAATCCATTGCCGCCTCGGACAACCCGGCAAGCGGAACCAGTTGATTGACGAGCCCGAAGCGTTCTGCCGCCCTGGCATCGATCCGCTCCCCGGTGAGGATCATCGCCATCGCCACATGATGCGGCAACCTGCGCACAGCCCGATGCACCACGCCGCATTCGCCGATGATGCCCCGGCGGGTTTCCGGCAGGCCGAACTGCGCATTCTCCGCAGCGACTATGACGTCGGCGCACATCGCCAGTTCGAACCCCGCGCCGATGCAGAAACCCTGTGCGGCCGCGACCAGCGGCTTGCTCAGGGGGACGAGCGGCCCGCCGATGCCGGTCAGGCCGCCGCCAACGGCCAGGCGCGGCGCCGCCGGTCTGGCTTCGGACATGTCCGCGCCGATGCAGAACGCCTCGTCGCCTTGCGCCGTCAGCACGACCGTCCAGATCTCCGGATCCTCGTCCACCTGCCGCCAGAACTGCGAGAGCAGGACATCCATCCCGAACGTCAGCGCGTTGCGGGCTTCGGGGCGATTGAGATGGACGCGCGCCGTGCGGCCTTCAATGAACAGTTCGACTTGCGCCATCGCCGCCCCCTCTCCCGCTCCCGGTCATGACGCTCAGTGCGCGAGCATGCCGGCATCGACGAGATGTTCGGCGCCGGTGATGTAGGAAGATTCGTCCGAGGCGAGGAACAGCACCAGGTTCGAAACCTCCCGCGGGTCGGCGATACGGCCCAGCGGAATCTGCGCCAGCGCCTCGCCGCCCACTTCGTCCGTCGCCTCGACCATCATCGGGGTCTGGATGAAGCCGGGATGGACCGAGTTCACGCGGATGTTGTGCTTGCCGAACTCCATCGCGGTCGCCTTGGTCATGCCCCGTACCGCGAACTTGCTGGCTACGTAGGCAAGGCTGGGGAAACCGTAGTTGGCCGCCATTCCCGCGATCGAGGAAATGTTCACGATCGAGCCGCCGCCCCGCTTGAGCATCGCCGGCAGCACCGACTTCATGCCCAGGAACACCGAATGCTGGTTCACCGCGCAGACGAGGTGATAGTCTTCCTCGGTCAAGTCCCTGGTATCGGCGAGCGGGCCGAGGATACCGGCGTTGTTGACCAGGATATCGACGCCGCCGAAGTTCGTGACGGCCGCGTCCACCACCGCCGGCCATTCGGCCAGCCTGGTCACGTCGTGCTTCACGAAGACGGCAGCGGCGCCGATCTCGTCCGCCAGTGCCTGTCCCGCCGCTGCGTTCAGGTCGGTGAGCACCACCTTGGCCCCCTGCTCGGCGAAAAGCCGGGCATCTGAGGCGCCCATGCCCCGTCCTGCGCCCGTGATGATGGCCACTTTGCCAGCGAGTCGCGCCATTTGCATTCTCCCATGCGAGTTGTCGAATATCAGCCTATTATTGATTTGGCAGACAACAGGTTGTCAAGCCCATGGCAATCATGGTCGCTCGCGGATGGCGGAAATCCTGTCCGCCAAAAATCAGCGATTTACCGGTGATTTTCACGTTCGCTTCGCAAAATACTGACAAATTCGTCCGCGCAAAAGCCTTTCCAAATTTCCGCTTGACCGAAGACTAATGGTTATTAGTTTAGAGCGAAGACCACGGGGCCTACGAGGGTCCGGGAAAGGGAGAAACTGCAATGACGTTCCGTTTCGGCGCGACCTCTACGATGGCCATCGCCACTGCGATGCTGGCGATGCCGGCTCATGCCCAGAGCGGCGCGGAGGCCGCCCAGGCCAAGGATGCCAAGCCCGAGATCGAGGAAATCGTGGTCACCGCGCAGCGCCGCGAACAGTCGCTTTCCAAGGTTCCGGTATCGGTCTCTGCATTCAACGCCGACGTGCTTCAGGACCGCAACGTCACCAGCGAACAGGGCCTTGCGGCGCTTGTCCCAGGCCTTGTCGTCAAGAGCGGGCAGAACTCCAACCAGCTCAGCTTCACCTTGCGCGGACAGACGCTCGATCCGTTCTCCGGCTCCAGCCCGGCAGTGCTGACCTACATCAACGACGCCCCGATGACCGAGGGCAACACCTCGACCGCCTTCTTCGACTTCAGTTCCGTGCAGGTGCTGAAAGGCCCGCAGGGCACCCTGTTCGGCCGCAACGCGACCGGCGGCGCGATCCTCTACGAGACGACCAAGCCCGGCGACGTGTTCGGCGGCTACCTCACGATCAAGGGTGGCGAGCGCAACTACATCCAGGCCCAGGGCGCCATCGACCTGCCGATCTCGGACGTCATCAAGCTGCGCCTTGCGGGAGACTACAACAAGCAGGACGGCTACATCCGCAACGTCAACACCGGCAGCACGCTGGGCGACACCGATGCCAAGTCCGGCCGCGTCACCCTGGTGATCGAGCCGTCTTCCGGGTTCAAGATGACCACCGTTGCGCAGTACAGCGACTTCGGCGGGACCGAGGGTGCCGGCGGCCTCTATTCCTACCATGCCTGCGGCGAGACCAACAACGGCTACCAGCTCACCGCGACGCTGGACTGCGTCTACGGCATGAACAGCCCCTTCGCGCCGACGCTGGGCGACGGGCCGATGGGCGACGGCACCTGGCCCGGCGCGGTCGCCGGCTATCTCGCCTGGCAGCAGGCCAACCCCTACAAGGTCTGGCTGAGCTACGACCTGCCGCACAAGGCGCACACCGCCTTCGTCACCAACACCACGGAGATGGAACTGGGCGACGACGTGATGCTGAAGAACATCTTCAGCTATGCCGATGCCTTCGCCCGCACGCCCGGCATCCTTTCCGGATCGCCCTTCGGCTCGCTGAACCTCTACAACAACAGCGGTCTCGGCAACGGACCTCCGGGCGGCGAGGAATTCTCGACCAAGCGCATTTCCAACGAACTGCAGCTTCAGGGCAAGAGCGGACGCCTCGAATACATCGTCGGCGCGTACTACTCGTGGTCCCGCAAGAAGGAATACATCCCGGTCATCGTCGGATCGGAACTGGCGACGCCGCTGGCCGACATCGCCTATTATTATACCAACGACGATGAATCCAAGGCCCTGTTCGCCCAGCTCAGCTACGAACTGACCGACAAGCTGACGGTCACTGCGGGCGGACGCTACACCTGGGAGCAGATGCGCCTGCGCCAGAACCCGGGCAGCCTGTTCAACCTCGATGGCGATACCCCGCTCAAGCAGAAGGCCAACCTCAAGGATCCGAGCTGGACGTTCAACATCCAGTACCAGATCAACCCGCAGAACATGGTCTACTTCGCGCAGCGCGGTTCTTTCCGGGCCGGCGGCTTCAACGGCGCGGTCGTGCCTTACAACAACACGAACTTCTTTAAGAACGAGAACACCTACGACTTCGAACTTGGCTACAAGTTCAACGGCTACATCGGCGGCGTGGCATCGCGGGTCAACATCGCCGCCTATCGCCAGATCGTGACCGACGCCCAGCATTCGATCTACGCGCTGGTGAACGGCAACCCGGCCGCGTTCACCGTCAACGTTCCCAAGAAGCGCATCCAGGGCGTGGAATTCGACGGCAACTTCCGCCTGAGCGAATGGCTGGAAGTCGGGTTCTCCGGCGCCTACACCGACGCCAAGTTCACCAGGAACATCGTCGACTTGTCCGCCGCCACCGGCGTGGCCGGACTGACCATTCCCTTCGACACCTATACCGATGCACCGAAGTGGGCGGGCTCGGTCTATGCCGAAGTGGGACTGCCTGTGCCGGAAAGCGCCGGTGAGGTGAAGTTCCGCACCGACGTGTTCGGGCAGAAGATGACGTACTTCTCGAACAACGAAGGCTCGATCACGCCGCGCACGCAGTTGCCGGGCTACGTCACCGTGGACATGCGCCTGAGCTGGAACAACGTCATGGGCAGCAACGTGACCGTCGCCGGTTACGTGAAGAACCTGTTCGACAAGCTCTACTACAACTCGGGTTACGTCGAAGGCGCCAGCGGCGGCTTCAACACCGCGATCTGGGGCGCGCCGCAGACCTTCGGTGCCGAAGTTACCTACCGCTTCTGATAGGATGCGATCCGCCCCGTCCGCCTGTGCGGGCGGGGTAGACGCAAAGAGAGGATAAACGTCATGCGCGGCAGGGCCACCGTACTGGTCGAGAAAAACCGCCTGGAAACCTGGGACTTGCCCATCGCCGATCCCCAGGCGGGCGGCATCCTTGTGCGCACGGTGGTGGGCGGGGTATGCGGCAGCGACGTCCACATCGCCTCGGGCGAGGCGGGCGAGATGCCCTTCCCCATCATCCTTGGCCACGAAGGTGTCGGCCGCATCGAGAAGCTGGGCGCGGGCGTCGCCAAGGACTACGCAGGCGTCGACGTGAAGGTGGGCGACCTCGTCGTCTGGTCGCCGATCCCGCTGTGCGGGCGCTGCTATTCGTGCTCCGTGCTGCAGCAGACCCCTTGCGAGAACACCCAGTACTTCGAGCATGCGAACAAGCCCAACTGGGGCAGCTATTCCGACTTTGCCTGGCTGCCGAGCGGCATGTCGTTCTACCGCCTGCCCGACCATGCCGATCCGCTGGCGGTCGCGGCATTGGGATGCGCACTACCCACGGTGCTGCGCGGGTTCGACCGCTGCGGCCCGATCGCGCTGAACGACGCGGTGGTGGTGCAGGGAGCGGGGCCGGTCGGGCTGTCCGCCGTGCTGGTCGCCGCGCAGATGGGCGCGCGCTGCATCGTGGTCATCGACAAGGCCCCCGCCCGTCTCGCCGCCGCGATGAAGCTGGGCGCGACCGCCACCGTCTCGCTCGACCTGCCGGTGGAGGAACGCCGCCGCGCCGTCTACGATCTCACCGGCCCGGGCGGCCCGGACGTGGTGGTCGAAGCCGCCGGCGTGCTGCCCGCCTTCCCCGAGGGTGTTGACCTGACCGGCCCGCACGGCCGCTACATCGTGCTGGGCCTGTGGGGCGCGATCGGCACCCAGCCGATTTCGCCGCGCGACCTGACGGTGAAGAACCTGACGATCGGCGGCGCGGCCTTCCCGGCGCCGCGCAACTACTATCACGCGATGCATCTCGCCGTGCGGCTGCAGGACAAGGTGCCGCTGGCGGACCTCATCAGCCACCGCTTCTCCATCGCCGATGCGGGCAAGGCGCTCGAAGCCACCCGCACCGGCATCGCGACCAAGGCCGTCATCGACCCTTCCATCGCCTGAGGACATGTCATGAGCACAGCGCAGCTTGAAAAGCACCGCAGCATCGTTCCGGGTCACGTACCCGCCCACCTCGTCCACGACGTCGACATGTTCGCGCCCGACGGCATCGAGGGCGGCTTCCACGAAGCCTGGGGCCGGCTGCAACAGGACGGCATGCCCGACCTGATCTACACGCCGCTGACCGGCGGGCACTGGATCGCGACACGCGGCGAACTGATCGACGAAATCTACCGCGACCCCTCGCGCTTCTCCAGCGAGATCATCTTCCTGCCCAAGGAAGCGGGCGAGAAGTACGCCATGGTCCCCACCCGCATGGACCCGCCCGAGCACACGCCGTACCGCAAGGTGCTCGACAAGGGCCTCAACCACACCGCCATCCGCCGCACCGAGGAGCAGGTCCGCCAGACCGCCGCCGAGCTGATCGACGGCTTCGTCGCCGATGGTCGCTGCGATTTCGGCAAGCAATATGCCGGGATCTTCCCCGTTCGCGTGTTCCTCGCCTTGTGCGACCTGCCCGAAAGCGACGCGCCGATGCTGGGCGAACTCGCCAACGACATGACGCGCCCGCCCGGTCGCACGCCCGGCGAACAGGCCGCCGCGCTCGACAAGGCGAACCAGGGCTTCTTCCGCTACGTCGAGCCGATCATCGCGGCGCGGCGCGGAGGCACCGGCACCGATCTCATCACGACGATGCTCAATTCCGAGATCAACGGCGCGCCGATGCCCGACGACAAGGCGCTGGGGCTGATCTCGCTGCTGCTGCTGGGCGGGCTGGACACGGTCGTCAATTTCCTGAGCTTCATGATGCTGCATCTCGCGAGCAACCCCGAGACGGTGGCGGAACTGCGCGAAGACCCGTTGAAACTCCAACGCAGCGCCGAGGAGATGTTCCGCCGCTTCGGGGTCGTCTCCGACGCGCGCATGGTGGCCTACGACATGACCTATCGCGGCGTCGAGCTGAAGAAGGGCGACATGATCCTGCTGCCGACCGCGCTGCACGGGCTCGATGCGCGCGCCAACGATGATGCCTGGACGCTCAGGCCCGGCCGCACCGGCATCGCCCATTCCACCTTCGCGCAAGGGCCGCACCGCTGCGCGGGCATGCACCTCGCCCGCCTCGAAGTGATCGTGACCTTGCAGGAGTGGCTGAAGCGCATCCCGCAGTTCACGCTCGCTCCCGATGCGAAGCCGGTGTTCCATTCGGGCATCATCGGCACCGTCGAAGGCGTGCCGCTGGTCTGGGACCGCGCATGACCGCCGAGCCCAGGGAATTTCGCCGTATCCTCGGCCACTACCCCACCGGCGTCTGCGCCATCACCGCCATAGGCGAGGATGGCAGGCCGGTGGGGCTCGTCGTCGGATCGTTCACTTCGGTTTCGCTCGACCCGATGCTGGTCGCGTTCTTTCCCGACAAGTCCTCGACGACATGGCCCAGGGTGGAGGCTGCCGGTCGCTTCTGCGTCAACGTTCTGGCCGATAGCCAGCAGGCCGTGTGCAGCGCCCTTTCGGCCAAGGGCGAGGACAAGTTCGCAGGGCTCGATTTCGCGCTGTCGGCGCTCGGATCACCGATCATCCACGGCGCCCTGGCCTGGATCGACTGCGAACTGGACACCGTGCACGAGGCGGGCGACCACTACATCGTGCTCGGGCGGGTGCGCGGGCTCGACGTGCACCATGAAGGCAGCCCGCTGATCTTCCACAAGGGTGGTTACGGCAAGATACTACCGCTCTGAAAGTTCGAGAAAGAGGGGGAACCGGCGCCTGCCGCTTCCCCCTTTTGCTGCGTCCTATCCGTCGGCAAGCCGCAGCGCCGCCACCGGTTCTTCACCGCGCAGCGCGGCGCGCGCGGTCACCGTCAGACCGAACCCTTCGAGCGCCACGAGCTTGGCCTGGCTCGACGTCAGCAACGTCATCTGCCCCACCCCCAGATCGCGCAGGATCTGCGCACCGATGCCATAGTCGCGGGTCGCATGCGTCTCGTGATAGGTCTTGCGCCCACCGGCGACGCGGCGGGAGATCGAGGTCGGATCGGGATCGCGGACGAACACCGCCACCGCCGGGCCGGAATGGCTCGATATCGCGCTCAGGGCGCGCGGCACGTAATCGCGGTGCGCGGCGGTCCAGCCGAACATGTCCGCGGTGATGTCGACCTGATGCACCCGCACCAGCGTATCGACGTTCGGCCGCACCTGCCCCTTCACGATGGCGACATGCTCGCCGCCGTCCAGCAGGCAGCGATAGACGTGAATGGTCAGCGGCCCTTCACAGTAATGGCTCTCGAACGGCGCGCTCACGACACGCTCGACCTGCTTCTCCGAACGGCGGCGATAGGAGATCAGGTCGGCGATCGTCCCGACCTTGAGCCCGTGCTTCCCCGCGAATTCGAGAAGTTCGGGCAGGCGGGCCATCGTCCCGTCTTCGTTCATCACCTCGCAGATCACGCCGGCCGGGGTGAGGCCCGCAAGGCGCGAGATATCGACCGCCGCCTCGGTATGGCCGGCGCGCACCAGCACCCCGCCGTCGCGCGCCGTCAGCGGAAATACATGCCCCGGCGATACCAGATCGGCCGCGCCGGAGTTGGGGTTCACGGCAACGAAGATCGTATGGGAGCGATCGCCCGCGGAAATTCCCGTCGTCACCCCCTCCCGCGCCTCGATGGAGACGGTGAAGGCGGTGCCGTAACCGGACTCGTTGCGGCGCGCCATGGGCTTGAGCTGCAGCTCATCCGCGCGGGCCCTGGTCATCGCCAGGCAGATCAGGCCGCGCGCATGGGTGGCCATGAAGTTGATCTGCGCGGGCGTGGCGAACTGGGCGGGGATGATGACATCACCCTCGTTCTCCCGGTTGTCCGCATCGACGAGTATGTAGGGGCGGCCCTCGACCGCCTCCCGGATGATTTCCTCGATCGGAGAAACTTGAACCTCGGGCATTCCTCTCATCCTTGTGTTGTGTGTCTTCACGCTCTGCTGACGGACATGTCCCAGACCAGCTTCAGCGCCTTTTCCTTGAGCTGCGCCTTCTGGACCTTGCCGGTGCCGGTCTTGGGCAGTTCCTCGTCGGTGATGAACCAGATGTCGCGCGGCAGCTTGTACGCGGCCACCTGCCCGGCCATGAACGCCTCGATTTCGCGCGCGGAGATCGCGCTCCCCTGCGCCCGCACGACCCATGCGCAACCGCACTCGCCATAGCGATCGTCGGGCATGCCGATGAAGAACGCTTGCGAAATGTCCGGATGGCGGGTCAGCAACTGCTCCAGTTCCTTGGGCGAGACCAGTTCGCCCCGGCTCTTGTAGAGTTCCTTGGAACGGCCGGTCAGGAACAGGTTGCCGTCCGCGCGGAACTGGCCGAGGTCGCCCATCCGTATCCACCCGCCGGGCAGTAACAGTTCGGCGGTGGCGTCGGGACGGCGGAAGTAGCCCTTGCTGTTCATCGGACTGCGGCAGCACAGTTCGCCGGGGCTGCCCCAGGGCAGGTCGGCGCCGGTTTCCGGGTCGATCGTCTTGAATTCGGCGATGCGGCCGCCCTGATCGGGCATGCCCGCAATGCCCGCCTCGACGATGCACCCCTGCGTTTCGGATACCACGTCGATCGGATCGCCGGGGCTTGTACACACCACCGTCGCCGTCACTTCGGTCTGGCCGTAGCTGGTGATGATGTCCTCGCACCCGAAGGTCGCCTGGATCCGTTTCCAGACCCAGCTCGGCGTCGGCGCGGCCGCGCTGTGGATCGCGGTGAGCGAGGAGAAATCGTAGCTTTCCTTTTCCGCCTGTTCCAGCAGCGCGATCGTCATCGTCGGCACGCCCATCAGGTACGTCGCGCGGTGCCGCCCGATCGCGGTGAGGATCGCGTGCGGATCGAACTTCAGCAGGGGAATGATCGCCCCGCCCACCACCATGCCCGAAAGCAGCCCGACCACCAGGCCGAACCCATGGTAGAGCGGCAAGGAGAACACCGCCCGGCGCCCCTCCTCGAACGCCTGATGATAGGCGCCCGCATAGGCCGCGCGCATGAGGTTGTCGTGCGTGATGGCGACGCCCTTGGGCGATCCGGTCGTGCCGGAGGTGAACATGATTACCGCAAGGTCGTCCGCCGAGACGGGCACGGCGATCTCTCCGGCATCGCCATCGCCGGCAAGCGCCTGCACGAAATCGGCCGGAGCGTCGCGATCGAACACCAGCCCGCCCTTGAGTTCGGGCGCGTCGGCGCAGGCGCCGCCCAGCCAGCCGGGCAGGACAGCATCGAGCATCGCCGGAAAATCGCGCGAGCCGAAACTGCGCATCACCACGAGCAGCGCGCACCCGGCCTCACGCACGGCATACGCCAGTTCATCGGGCCGATAGAGCGTGTTGATCGGCACCGCCACCGCGCCTGCGCGCCAGATCGCGAAAAGCAGCGGCACCGTCATCGGGTCGTTCGCCATGACGAGGCCCACGCGGTCCCCGGCCGCAATGCCGCGCGCCGCCAGCCCCGAGGCCAGCTTGCGCGACAGCGCCGCGACCGATCCGTAATCGAGCACTTCGCCGTCCGTGACGACCAGCGGACGTGCGGCAAAATCCGCCTGCGTCCAGTCGAGATAGGCGTGCAGCGTCCACGACAGCCATTCGGGATGCCGGTCGGCCATCGCCCGCCTGCGGCTCGTCACGCTGCCCATGCTCGTCATCACAACTTCTCCCTAACTCTCGTTAAATTATTCCACGACAGGTGCTGCGGTCAAGCCAGTCCGTGCGATCGCTTCCGGAGCGCCGTAATTCGTACGCTTTGAATGGAATGACGGCCTGTTTACAGGGATATTCTGCAAGAATACGCGCCTTTTCCGGAATTGCCCGCAGGCCCGCCAGCCCGCCTCACCCGCAAAAACAGCCTTGCATTGACTGCCTAATACATATTAGGTTGAGCGCAACGAATCAAGGATTGGAGATCGAGTCATGGAAGTTGGGTTGGGGCTGACGTTTCAGAACCTGCACGATCAGGTGTCGGACGTTGACGTGTTCCGGCACGAACTTTCGCTCGCGGCGCGCGCGGAAGACCAGGGCTTCGATTCCGTTTGGACGCCGGAGCACCACTTCACCGGCTACATGATGACCCCCAACGTGCCGCAGTTCCTTTCATGGGTCGCGGGCCAGACCAAGCGCATCAAGCTGGGCACCACCGTCACCGTGCTGCCCTGGCAGAACCCGGTGCGCATCGCCGAGAGCTTCCTGCTGCTCGACCAGTTCTCCGAAGGCCGCGCGGTGCTCGGCATGGGGCGCGGTCTCGGCAAGGAAGAGTTCGACGGCTTCGGCGTCCCCATGGGCGAGGCGCGCAAACGGTTCCGCGAATATGCGGAGGCGCTGCTGCAGGGCCTCGAAACCGGCGTGATGGAATACGACGGCGACTATCTGAAGCAGCCCCGCGTCGAACTGCGCCCGCGCCCCTATTCCAGCTATCGCGGCCGCGTCTTCGCCTCGGCCGTCTCGCCGGAGTCCGTGAAGCTGATGGCCAACCTCGACGTCGGCCTGATGATCATCGCCCAGAAGCCGTGGGACAAGGTGGACGAGGATCTCGCCACCTATCGCGACCGGTTCAAGGCGGTGAACGGCCGCAATGCGCCAAAGCCCGTCGTCGTATGCTTCATCGCCGCGAACGAGGACGCCGCCAAGGCCAAGGAGATGCGCGACAAGTACCTTGTCGAATATGCCCGCTCGACCTCGTCGTTCTACCAGTTCGGCAACAAGGAATTCGCCAACATCGAGGGCTACGAATACTACGGCGCCCTCGCCCGCAGCGTCGAGAAGCACGGGATCGAGAAGTTCAACGAATTCCTCGCCGACCTGCAGATCTGGGGCCGGCCCGAGGAAGTGGTCGAGAAGCTCAAGGTGATGAAGGAGCGCTTCGACGTGGGCAAGTTCATCATCTATACCCAGTTCGGCGACATGCCCTTCGACGTCGGCCTCGAAAACTACGAGCTGATCGCCCGCAAGGTACTCCCCGCGCTCAAGGACATCAACGTTTCGATCGATCCGGTGGAAAGCGCGGCGGGCTTGCAAACGGCCGGCTGATCCCCGACCAGACCTGACACGCCGGGCACACGGCGAAGACCGGAGAGAATGCGCGATGATGGAAGGTGATGGCTGGCGCTGCCTGTGGGACGCCAAGGCGATCCTGGGCGAAAGCACGGTATGGGATGCCCGCGACGGTTGCATCTACTGGGTCGATATCGAGGCGCCCGCCGTCCACTGGTACGCGCTTGAAACCGGCCGCAAGCAAAGCTGGTCCACGCCCGCGTGGGTCAGCGCGCTGGCCCCGCGCGCAAGCGGCGGCTTCATCGCCTCCAGCGCCGACGGGCTGGTGCATCTCGACCCCGCCCGGCAGCTTTACAAGCCGATCCTCCACCCGATCCCCGACCCCGGCAAGGCGCGCCTCAACGACGGCGTGACCGACCGCAAGGGCCGCTACTGGACCGGATCGTGCGACACCGCGCAGTGGGACGACAGCACCACCGCCGACGACAAGGAAAGCTCGCTCAAGGACTTCGACGTGCGCAGTACCGGCGAACTCTATCGCCTGGATGCGGACGGCTCGGTCTCGACGCAAGAGCGCGGCATCGTCACTGCCAACGGCCCGGCGTTCAGCCCGGACGGGCGCACCGCCTACGTCAACGATTCCATGCCGCTGGTCACCTGGGCCTATGACCTCGACGACAACGGCGAATTGTCCAACCGCCGCGACTTCCTCAACTTCACGCCCGAGGACGGCTATCCCGACGGCATGGCGGTCGATGTCGAAGGCTGCATCTGGATGGCCTTCTACGAAAGCTGGAAGCTGCGCCGCTTCGCGCCGGACGCCACCTTGCTGGAAGAACGCCAGCTACCGGTGATGCGGGGCCTGCGCCCGGCCTTCGGCGGTGCGAACCACGACCGCCTGTTCCTCGTCACCGGATCGCAGGGGTATTCCGATGCGCGCTTTGCCCAGGAGCCGCTGGCCGGCGGACTGTTCGAAATTCTCTCGCCCCCCGTCGCAGGCCTGCCGACAATTCCCTTTGCCGGATGACCCTTCCGCGCAATCGGGGCTTCCATTAGGCTCCCGAACGGCTATTCGGCAGATATGAGCGACGGTGACTCCGGCAGGAAACGCATTCTCGATTCCGCAGCCTTCATTCTGCGGACCAAGGGCTTCGGCGCCGCCCGGTTGAGCGAGATCGCTCAGGGCGCGGGCATGCTGGCGCCCAGCATCTATCACCATTTCAAGTCCAAGGACGAAGTGGTCGAAGAGGTGATGCTCTCCGGCATATACCGCAATACGCGCCATATCGTCGCGAAAGTGGAAGTGCTCGGTCCCGAGACCGCGCCGGTCGATCGCCTGCGCGCCGCGATCGTCGCCCATGTCGAGTTCTTGCTGTCCGGCGACGACTATTCCTCCGCCGTAGCGCGGTCGTTCGGCGATCTTCCCAGCGAGATGAAGCAGCGTGTCCTCGCCGCCTATGCGACGTTCGACAGCTACTGGCGCGACCTGCTCGTCGCCGCCAGCCCTTCCGGCAACGATGCGCAGACCACCGTGGCACGCAAGTTCCTGATCGCCATGCTCGACTCCTGCCCGAGCTGGTATCGCGCCGGACGCCTCGGCCCCACCCAGATCGCGAACCAGGCGGCCGACCTCTTCCTCGGCGGCTTCGCGCCCTGACGCCTCCGGGGCACCATCGCGCCCTGGAGCGTTATTCGCCCCGTCCCCCCCAAACACGAAAAGAGGCGCCGCGTTGCCACGGCGCCTCAGGTAGCCGGAGAGAGTCCGGGCGGATAATCAGGCGTCTGCGGTCGCGGGTGCCTTGCTGCCCTCGGGCAACTTGACGCGCGGTGCCACTTCCTTGGCCAGCAGGTTCAGCGAATGGAACCAGGGCTCCGGGTTGTCGTAATAGTCGTGCGATTCCACCTGCAGCGTGCCCCAGCCGCCGCACTGCTCGAACAGCACGTTGAGCTTGTCGACGACCGTATCCGGCGAGCCGACCACGAAGACCTTATCGACCAGGAATTCCAGATCGGCGTCGTTCGGGTCGATGCCGTGGTCCTTGGCGAACCCGTCCATCATGCCGAAACGCTTCCAGATCGGGATCAGGTAGCGTTCGAAGCAATAGCCGATCGGGCCTTCCATCACCTCGCGCTTGGCCTCTGCATCGGTATCGGCGCAGAAGATGGTGTGCGAGACCGCATGGCGCGCGCGGTCGGGCGTGAAGCCGGCGGCGATGTTCGCTTCGGAATAGATCTCCCAGTGACGCTTCAGCGCATCGATGCCCGAGTAGATCGAGACCGGCTTGAAGTTGCGCTCGCCGGCCAGCTTCATCGACGGGGAATTGGAACTGAAGCCGGTCACCGCGATTTCCGGGAATGCCCCGTTCCACGGCGCAAAATCGGCCAGCATGTGCTGCTCGTCTTCCTCGGTCTCGGGCGCATCTTCCTGCGGGAAGCCGGCGTTCCAGTACTTGCCCTCGAAGAAGAACGGCTCGCGCGCCCAGATCTTCTCCATGATCGAGAGCGATTCACGCACCATGTCGTTGAGCATCTTGGGCTCGGCATCCTTGATGCCATGCATGTAGGATGCCTGGGGATAGGCGCCTGCGCCGATGCCCATGAAGAAGCGACCCTCCAGGATCTGCGACAGCCAGCCAACCATCACCGCCAGCTTGGTCGGGTGCTGGTGCGGCAGGATGTGAGCCATCGGCGCGAAGCTGATGTTTTCGGTTTGCAGCGCGGCGGCGGCGATGATGAGTTCGGGATTGGGGATGTTCTCCCAGATCTGCGAGGCATGCTCGGAGATCATCATCGTGTCGAAACCCGCCTTGTCGCAGGCGATGGAGCTTTGCACGCCCCAGTCGAAGGTCTGGCGGGCCGTGCGGCCCGGTCGCATGTACGGGTGGAAAATAAGGCCGGTCTGCATGACCATCAGCGCTCTCCTTCTTCGTTTCTGTCCTGGTGGCCACCCGCGAATCCGGCGAAGCAGCCTAACGAGTGATAGGCTACGGAATTTAAAACACTTGTAAAGTGAAATTCGGAAGAGCGATCGACGCCGGCGGCGAGCAGGCACGATGCGGCACATCGGCCGCATTCTCTTAGCATCTGCAACATAAACCGGCTGTTTCAGGTACGTTATCCAATGATCTACCGTCATCAGGTCAGCACGGCCAGTAACGATGCAGCGCACCGAAAAGTCGCGGCGTCAGCTTAAAACGCTTGGCATCCTTGCCATTCCTGCCTCATAAGCATGTCTGTTTGCAAACAGATGACTTATTCCGAAGAGCATGCACAATGGCTGAAACCCCGCAGATCTCGCCCGATATCGACGAAGCCGACCCCAAGACGCGGCTCATCCTGACGGGCGAACGGCTGTTCGCCGAAGTCGGCATCCAGGGCGTTTCGATGCGCGAAATCGCGTCGAAGGCGGGGCAGGGAAACCATTTCGCGGTGCAGTATCACTTCGGGTCTCGCGAGGGTCTGGTTCAGGCGATCTTCGACTTCCGGATGAACCAGATGGAGCCCGGACGCGGCGCGATGATCGCCGCGCTGGAGGCGGCCGGACGCACGCGGGATGCCCGTTCGATCTTGGAGGTCATCCTGCTGCCGCAGCTCCATCTCGACGGCGGGACCAATCGCTCCTACGGCACGTTCCTGTCGCAGTACCTGCTGCATGGCGACTGGGACGAATACGGACACTTCGGCGGCGAGGCCCCGCCCCAGCTCAACCGGGCGCTCGACCTGCTGCGCCAGCGCGTCGATTACCTTCCCGCCGCCGTCGCACAGCGCCGGCTGGTGAACGTCAGCCTGATGTTCTTAAACCTGCTGGTCCGCCACAGCCGCATGGAAACGCACGAATTTCCCGAGACCTTCGAGCACGCGCTGGAGGACACGATGGAACAGATCGTCATGGCCATGTGCCTGCCCCTCCGGCTGCAGCGCTGACGGCGACCGGGGCGGCGGACACGAAGACAAGAACGAGGACGGGAGCGAAGATGACGGACGGTACGATTGATGGAATCCGGCTGGAGCGCGGGAACGCGATCGACTGGATCGTGCTCGACCGGCCCGAAGCGGCCAATGCGTTCTCGCGCGGGATGCTCGCCCGGTTCGGCACGGTGCTGCGCGATCTCAAGGCGGACGGCGCGCCGGTGATCGGGATTCGCGGTGCCGGCAAGGGCTTTGGCGCGGGGATGGACCTGGGCCAGTACAACGCCGAGGGCAGCCCGATGGAAGACGTGACGCGGTTGTCGGGCTACGTCGATCTGTGGCGCGACATCTGGCGCCATCCCAAGCCGGTGATCGTCGCCGTGCACGGCTACTGCATCGGCGTCGCCGCCCAGATGGCAAGCTTCGCCGACATCCTCGTCGTGGCGCAGGATGCCGCGATCACCGAGCCGACCATCCCCATCGGCGGCGGCTTCATCGCGCCGACTTGGGTTCATCAGGTCGGCGGGCGGCGGGCCAAGGAATTCGCCTTCCTGCCGGGTAACAGCATCGACGGCCGGACCGCGGTGGAATGGGGCTGGGCCAACGCCGCGGTCCCTGCCGAGAACCTGATCGCCTGCGTCGAGGAGCTGGCGTCACGCATCGCGCTTGTCCCGCCCGGCGTGCTGGCGATGAAGAAGCGCTCGATCAACCGCGCGATGGAGGCGGCCGGATGGGACCAGGCGCTTTCCGCCATCGCCGAAAGCGACGCGATCCTGCATCTCGAACCCGAAGTCCGGCGTATCCGCGCGCAGCTTGCGACCATCGGACTGAAGGCGACGGTCGCGGAGTTCAAAGGGCACGGGTCGCAAGAGATCTTCAAGTTGCATGGTGCCGGATATCTTCCTTAGTGTTGGGCTCACTCTGTGCTTGTCTTCGGAAGTGGGCTCGCGTCAGAACAGAGGCAGGAATGGGTGCCAGAAACTTGGTCGTGCCGCAGATGACAGCGGCTCTCTTTAGAGCCGGCTTGCGAACCCCGAGGAAGCGAGCCCGATCTGTTGTCAGACTGCCCGCCAATAAGGCGCGGTCCTTATCTTGCAATCTTGTCCCAAGGTCTGTCAATCCATCATCGTGCTCAAGAGACCCGTGAGCAGGGGCTTGAGACGCAGGATTTCTTCCCGATGCACGGCGCTCAGTCGCGCCAGCTTGGCGTGCGCTTCCTGAGTCAGGGCCAGCAGCGCCCGGCGCTTGTCCCACGCCGACGCCCTGCGTTCGACCAGGTTCAGCACCACCAGCCGATCGACCAGTCCCGTCGCGCTATGCGGCTTGAGGATCAGCCGATCCGCAACGTAACCCACCGTCGCCCCATCCGCCGGAGCGGCCCGGATCGCAAGCAGCGCCTGATGCTGTTGCGGGGTCAGGCCACATTCGGCCGCGCGACTCTCACTGAAGGCCAGAAACTGCCGCAGGGAAAATCGGAACTCCGCCAGCGTGGCGTAATCGGCGTCGGAAAGCTCTGCTGCCATCGCGCATACCTAAGGCGGCAGGCCCCATTGATAAATATCGTATTGCGATATATTTGCCTGACATCGCTTCTCTCTGTCGATCGGTCTCGCCATGAAAAATTTCGCTACCCCTCCCACGCACCGTCGCCTCGCCGACCATAGTGCCGATCTGCGTATGCTAATGCTGGCCGCGGCGGCCGTGATCGTGGGAACGGGTAGCGCGATGGGGGCATGGCTGCTGCTGCGGGCCATCGCCATCGCCACCAACCTGTTCTGGTTCGGCCGCTTCTCTGCCGGGCCGTCGGAGATAAGCGACAATGGGCTGGGCCTCTGGCTGGTCGCGATCCCCATCATTGGCAGCCTGATCGTCGGCCTGATGGCGCGCTATGGGTCGGACAAGATCCGGGGCCATGGCATCCCCGAGGCGATCGAGGCCATTCTCTATGGCGAGAGCCGCCTATCGCCCAAGGTCGCACTACTGAAGCCTCTGTCCTCCGCCATATCGATCGGCAGTGGCGGCCCCTTTGGCGCAGAGGGGCCGATCATCATGACCGGGGGCGCCATCGGATCGCTGTTCGCCCAGCAGTTCGACCTGAGCGCGGCGGAGCGAAAGACCCTGCTCGTCGCCGGTGCGGCGGCAGGGATGACGGCAATCTTTGGCACGCCGGTCGCCGCCCTGCTCCTCGCCATCGAAGTGTTGCTGTTCGAGTGGAAGCCGCGCAGCTTCGTTCCGGTCGTCGTCGCAACCCTTTCCGCCTTTCTCTGGCGTCCGCTCCTTATCGACAGCGGGCCGCTGTTCCCCGTCATGCACCACGCGCTGCTCGGTCCCGCGACCATCGCCATCGCTTTGGCTATGGGGGCTCTGGCGGGGTGTCAGGCGTCGCTCCTGTCCATCCTGCTCTACCGGGTGGAGGACATGTTCGGCCGCCTGCCGCTTCACTGGATGTGGTGGCCGGCCATCGGCGCAGTGGCGGTGGGGATTGGCGGGCTGATCGACGCCCATGTGCTCGGCGCGGGTTATGAGAGCATCCGTGCGCTGCTCGACGGGTCAATGGCGCTGCGGGTCGCGCTTATTCTGCTGGTGGTAAAAGCGGCGGTGTGGCTCATCGCCCTGGGGTCCGGAACATCAGGCGGTGTGCTCGCCCCGCTCCTGATGCTGGGAGGAGCATTAGGTTTCGTGATCGGCCATTTCCTGCCGGGCGGCAGTGCATTATGGGCGCTGGTGGGCATGGCCGGGACGATGAGCGGAGCGATGCGCGCGCCTCTGACGGCGGCGCTCTTCGCGGCGGAACTGACCGGCGATTTTGCGATGCTGCCTCTGACCATTGCGGGATCAGTGGGCGCCTATGCGGTCAGCGTGCTGCTGATCCGCCGCTCCATCCTGACCGAGAAGATCGCGCGGCGCGGACGGCATGTGTTGCAAGAGTATAGCGTCGATCCGCTCGACTTCCTTCTAGCCGGCCAGGTGATGTCACCCGATCCGGAGACGCTGCCGGGCGGCCTGTCCCTGGCCGAGGCGATCAACTTCTTCGCGACGGCAAAGCATCGTAGCTATCCGGTGGTCGATGCGGAGGGACGCCTGATAGGCCTCGTGTCCCGCTCCGACGCGCTACGGTGGCAGATGGAGGATAACGCCCCGCTCAAGGCATCGCTGGCGGAGGTTCTGTCGGACGTCTCCCTCCCCGTTGCCACGCCACAAAAACCCGTCAGCCAGATTGCGGACATGATGGTCGACAGCGGCATCGGCCGTATCCCGGTCGTAGATCCGGCAACCTCCCGGCTCGTGGGCATATTGAGCCGTCAGGACCTGCTAAAGGTTCGCCATGTCCACCGCGCATCCGAATGGAAGAGACGCTGACCGAACCTTCTTGGTCGTTCATCGGCTGAGTTCGTGGGGCCGGAAACAGATTAACCGCTTTTCTTTGCGGTATATGGGATGCGATCTGAAAATTTCAGAAGATATCTATTTTTCGTATGCGCCTTCCCTCCGATACAGCGACCACGCCCCGGTCGTGCAGTCTTCCGGATTGAAAGGAGCGACGGTGCGCATAGTTTGAACGGGTTCACCGGGCAAAGCGGCGCGGAACCTGACCATAGCGGCCCACTCCCCGTTGAGTTTCGGCTTATCAACCGTGAAATGTATGAACTCGAAGCCACTGCTGCCGGGTGGCAGACCGGCGCTAATCCGCAGCAGCAAGTCGCGCAGGAAGGCGGGGTGGCGGGTTCGGCAAATATCATTGGGCTCGGTCGCAGTGAGGTCTGCCGCTCCAATATCATAAGTAGTAGGTGTCGGTTCAGGCTGTGCTGCATCTGGGCTGCACGCAGACAGTGTACCCGCCATTAGCAGCGCGCCGGCTCTAGCGGCTGCCAGACCATTCCGCGTCCTCATCGCCTTCTCCCAAGCTTCGCCTTCGCCGTTCTGTTGTAAACACCTAAATGCCCGACTTTCCCAGCGAACACCCCACGTCCCGCGACGCACATCTGAAGGGACAGCAGGGGATTAGACGCACGCGAAAATTTCGGGTGGGATTCAGGTCCAACCCTTAGTGGAAGCTCAACATCCGATTTTTGATCCAGGTGCTGACGGTCTGCCTTTCCGGCAGGTGACGACCAAAAACCTCTCCCAACCAAATCTCAGAGGTGGAACATTTCGCATGCGATGAGGTCTAATATTGGGCTTTAAGGCAATGTCCGCACAATAGCGGCCCGTATGATGATTCTGCTCTTGTCCTGGTTGAAAGCCCCTTTCCGAATGGGCGATTGCATGATTGGGTTCACTCCCTGCGACGCCGCTAGAACCTGCCTTCGAAGCTGAGGCCGAAGGTGCGTGGATCGGTCAGTAGACCGCGCGTGCGCCCGTCGGAGTCGAGGAAGAAGACCGAGGGCTTCTGGACGTCGAACAGGTTCGAGACGATCAGGTACGCCCCGAAATTCTCGCCCTGCCAGCCCAGCTTGGCATTGACGATCGTGCGCCCGGGCAGATCGCGGAACGCCTGATCGACGGTGTCCTGATAGACGGCGCTGCGATAGTTGGCATTGACGTTGGCGGTGATCCCGCCCGGATGGCGCCATGTCGCCCCGCCCGAGAGCGTCCAGCGCGGCGCATTGGCGAACTCGTTACCCTGCGCGCTGGCGGAAAGCTCGCCCACGGTCACGTCGAAATCGGTGAACTTCGTATTACTGTAGCCCGCCCCGGCATAGAGGTTAAGCGTATTGGTCGGCCGTCCGCTCAGTTCCAGCTCGAAACCGTAGAGGCGTGACTTGCCCGCGTTGACGGTCTGCGTGTCGAACACCGCGCCGGGGCTGAGGCGCACGGCGACCTGCTGGTCGGTCCAGTCGATCCAGTAGGCATTGGCGTTCACCGTCAGCCGCTTGTCCAGCCACCGCGACCTTAGCGCGACTTCTTAGTTCCAGGTATATTCCGGGCCAAATGAATACGCCTCGCCGCGCTGCTGGTTGAGGCCCGCGCCGCCCGCACGGTAGCCGCGCTGCGCCGTGGCGCTGAGCGCGAGGTCGTCGGTGAAGTCATAAGTCAGGCCCGCCTTGGGCAGCCAGGCGTCGTAGCTGATGTTGCGTACCGGCTCGATCACGGTTCTGCGTCTCATGATCGTAGCGCAGGCCTAGGCGCAGCTTCAGCTTGCCGCCCTCGGTGCCGGAAAGAGATGCTTACCGCCAAGCCCCTGAGCGGTCTTGAGCAGTTCCAGAGCTCGAGGCGATAGCGGCACGCGGTGCTCTTTACAGGCCTTCATGCGATCCGGGGGCACCGTCCATACCGCTTTCGAGAAGTCGATCTCTTCCCACGTCGCCTTGAGCGCTTCGGAGGTTCGGGCTGCGGTAAGGATGATGAATTCAAGCGCCATGGCCGTGACTGCCTGTCGCTTGCGCAACGCGGCGATGAAGGTCGGCACCTCCTCGTAGGGTAGCGCCTTGTGATGACCGTCTCGGCCGAGCTTGCGATTGCGGGCTTCCTTGGTCTTGGACACTTTGGGGAGGATCTGGGCTAGGTGCCCGCGCCAACGCGCCGGGTTCTCGCCCTTACGGTACCCACGGGCCTTGGCGGCATCGAGAATGGTTTCGATCCGCCCCCTCACCCGGCTCGCCGTCTCGGGCTTCTCTCACCAAATCGACTCCAAAATCGACAGCACATGGGGTGTGTCCACGTCGGCCACCGATTGATCGCCGATCTTCGGATAGACATAGTCAGCCATAGTCTTGCGCCACTGCTGCCGGTGCTTCGGGTTGCGCCAGCTTTCCTCGTTCGCATCGATGTGGGCTTCGGCAACTTCCTTGAAAGTGGTCTCGGCGATCAGGGCTGCTTGGGCTGCCGCGAGCTTTTCGGCCTCCTCGCGATCGCGCTCCTCGATGGGGGCGATCCCGGACTGGACCTTGAGGCGCAGCTTGGTCGCTTCGACTCTGGCATTTGCCAGCGACAGGGCACCAAGACCAGCGGCAGCGCCAAGTCCTACATCGCGCGAATTCCCGTTCAGCATGAAGCGGAATACCCAAGAACGGGAGCCGCTCGCTTTAACCAAAAGGTGCAAGTCGCCTCCATCCGAATGCCTGCCCGGCTTGGCGTTCTTGACCGTCAGAGGCGTCAGAGCATTTGAAAGCTTACGAGGCATACCGGTCCATCGTTCCCAAAACCGTTCCCATAATAGTAGCGCGGTTTTATGGGAGCGCAATTGGACAGCATTGGACACTTATACATAGAGAGGAGAATAAACTCGACCAAATCAGCCAGTGTTCTTCACATGTTCGCACGCCACCGGATGATAGTATTGCGGACACCCTGTCCGCCATCATTCCCGTCTCGGGACGATACACATGGTGTTCTTGCGTGCCTGCGTTTCTCACCCGTCATCGCCGCCCGGTTTCTAACTCTCGATACGCCACTTGCGTCGAGCCAGCCGTGTGATCGGCCGTGAGCAGCGTCGGCAATCGCTGCGATAGTGCGAGCCATCCCATTCGACCGCGCGCCGAGGGCGATGACGATTGAACAAACAAAGAAAGCGCCCGAAAGCCACTCTTGCCCCCCCGTTGATGCGAAAATCTCGGACGGGATAATTGAGCACGCCATCGAAGCTCAACGAAACAAACCCGTCCTATTTTCTCTCCGCTGCGCTGCAGCCGGCGGCAAGAGCCCGCATCATCTCTGGCGCGGGCTCCTGGCATTTCGGTCGAGGGTCAGGCGCTCACCGGCTGCGGGCGATTGGCGAGCAGGTTGTCGACTACCGACGGGTCCGCCAGCGTGGAGGTGTCTCCCAGGTTCGAGACATCGTTCTCGCCGATCTTGCGCAGGATGCGGCGCATGATCTTGCCCGAGCGGGTCTTGGGCAGGCCCGGCGCGAACTGGATGACGTCGGGCGTGGCGATCGGGCCGATCTCGTGGCGCACCCACGCGATCAGTTCCTTGCGCAGGGCGTCGTCGGGCTCGACCTCGGCGTTGCAGGTGACGAAGGCGTAGATGCCCTGCCCCTTGATCTCGTGCGGCATGCCTACGACCGCCGCTTCCGCCACCTTGGGGTGAGCGACGAGTGCGCTTTCGATCTCCGCGGTGCCCATACGATGCCCGGAGACGTTGATGACGTCGTCGATGCGACCGGTGATCCAGTAGTAGCCGTCCTCGTCCCGGCGGCAGCCGTCGCCGGTGAAGTACGTGCCCTTGAAGGTGCTGAAATAAGTCTGGAAGAAGCGCTCGTGATCGCCCCAGACGGTGCGCATCTGGCCGGGCCAGCTGTCTGTGATGACGAGGCAGCCGTCGCCCGGCCCCTCGATCTCCTTGCCGTCGTTGTCGAGCAGTTTCGGCTGCACGCCGAACATCGGGCGGGTGGCTGAGCCGGGCTTGAGCGGGGTGGCGCCCGGTAACGGGGAGATCATCACGCCGCCGGTCTCGGTCTGCCACCAGGTATCGACGATCGGGCAACGCCCCTCGCCCACGACCTCGTGATACCAGGACCATGCCTCCGGGTTGATTGGTTCGCCGACCGAGCCGAGGAGGCGCAGCGACTGGCGGCTGGTCTTCTTCACCCAGTCGTCGCCTTCGCGCATGAGCGCACGCAGCGCGGTGGGGGCACCGTAGAAAATCTCGACGCCGAACTTGTCGACGACCTGCCAGAAACGGCTGGGATCGGGGAAGTTGGGCACGCCTTCGAACATCACGGTGGTCGCACCGTTCATCAGCGGGCCGTAGACGACGTAGCTGTGGCCGGTGACCCACCCGATGTCGGCCGCGCACCAGTAGATCTGGCCGGGGCGGTAGTCGAAGACGTACTCGTGGGTCATTGAGGCCCATACCGAATAGCCGCCGGTGGTGTGCAACACGCCCTTGGGCTTTCCAGTGGAGCCCGAAGTGTAGAGGATGAACAGCGGGTCCTCCGCGCTCATTTCGACCGGCTCGCATTCGGCGGCCTGATCGGCGACGGCCGAGGCCCAGTCGATGTCGCGACCCTCGGCCATCGGTACGCCGGACTTGGTGTGCGCGAGGACGATCACGCTGTCGACACCGGGACAGGCCTTGAGCGCCTCATCGACATTGGCCTTGAGCGGGACTTTCTTACCCCCACGCAGGCCCTCGTCGGCAGTGAGGACGACGCGGCTGTCGCAATCCTGGATGCGGCCCGCCAGCGCGTCCGGCGAAAACCCGGCGAAGACGATCGAGTGGATTGCGCCGATCCGCGCGCAGGCCAGCATGGCAACGGCCGCTTCCGGCACCATCGGCAGGTAGAGAGTGACGCGCTCACCCTTCCGGACGCCGCGTGCCTTGAGGAGATTGGCCAGGCGGCAGACCTGCTCGTGCAACTGGCGGTAAGTGATGCGGCGGTCGGGAGCGGTGGGACTGTCCGGCTCCCACAGGATCGCGATCTGGTCGCCACGCTCCACGAGATGACGGTCGAGGCAGTTGGCCGAGAGGTTCAGGGTGCCGTCGGTGAACCACGAAATGCCGAAGTCCTCTTCGTGGAAACTGGTCTGCTTGACCACGCTGAAGGGCTTGATCCAGTCGATCCGCCGCGCTTCCTCGCGCCAGAACGCTTCGGGCTCGGAAACCGACCTTTCGTACATCTCCTGATAGCGGGCATCGTCGATCAGGGCGTTCCGGCTCCACTCGGCGGGAACGGGATAGACGGCCTCGGCCATGCGGATTCTCCTCTCATATCGTAGGGTCGGGCTCTCCCGGCCTTGCATGTTGCATAGCACAATGGACCCGGGCCGTTCCCATTGGACAATGGTAGAACGGGCCGGGCGGAATCTCGTGCCGTTTCGACGACGATGGCGGGCGATCTGATCTCGATCAAGGTGCATCGCATGATCGCGGTCTAGAGATTCGGCATTCAATCGAAAGGTAACGCCGTCATGATCGTCACCCTCCCCACCCGTTCGGGCATTGACCTCGACGTGCGCCCGGCAACCGAGGCGGATGCACCCGCGCTGACCGATTTCTTCACCCGCGTGACGGACGAGGATCGCCGCTTCCGTTTCCTGTCGGCGACCGAGCACGTCGGGCCGGTATTGCTGGAGCCGCTGGTCCACGCCGACCACTTCCGGACCGAATCGTGGGTCGGGATCAACCAGGCCAGCGGGCAGATCGTCGCGTCGGGGCTGTTGGCTTGTGACGGACCGCTGGATACCGGCGAGATCGCCATTTCGGTCTGCGGCAATCACCGCGGCAAAGGGATCGGCTGGGCCATGCTCGATTACCTCTCGGCCCAGGCCAAGGTCCGTGGCTGTCGCCGCGCCATTTCCATCGAGAGCCGTGACAATCGCGCCGCCATCGACCTCGAACGCGAAAGGGGCTTCAGGCCTGAGCCGTTCGACGGCGATCCCGGGCTGGTCGTACTGGAAAAGACCTTCCGCTGAATAGGGTGGCAGCGTACGCGCGCCGAATGCTAACGCGCTGGTAACCTGTTTTACGGCATGGGGTTCTCCCCCCAAGGAGACCCCATGCGCGATTCCCTCAAGCCCGGCCCGGCCGACAGTCGGACCCCTCGTTCCGCACGCGTCGGCGTGTCGATCCTGTGCGAGGTGCGTCAGGGAACCCGTCCGTGGAAACCGGCGCGACTGGAGGACTTGTCGCCCGGAGGCTTCCGCATCGGCCTGTTGCCCGATGCCCGGATGGAAGTGCCGCTGCGTATCCGCATCCCCGGCCTGCAGTTGCTAAGCGCACGCATCTGCTGGGTGCGCGAAGGCGCCGTCGGTTGCGAATTCGCCGAGCCCCTGCACGTGGCCGTGTTCGAGCATATCGTGCGCGCCGCCGGCTGATACGAAAAAGGGCGGACCTTGCGGCCCGCCCTCCTCGTTTTTCCAGACCTTGCGGCGCGATCAGATGTGGATCGCGCGGCCGTAGGCGGCGAGGGTCGCCTCGTGCATCGTCTCCGAGATCGTCGGGTGCGGGAACACGGTGTTCATCAGTTCCGCCTCGGTGGTCTCCAGCGTCTTGCCGACGACGTAGCCCTGGATCATCTCGGTCACTTCGGCGCCGATCATGTGGGCACCGAGCAGTTCGCCGGTCTTGGCGTCGAACACGGTCTTCACGAAGCCCTCGGGCTCGCCCAGCGCGATCGCCTTGCCGTTGCCGATGAACGGGAAAGTGCCGGCCTTGACCTCGTAGCCTTCTTCCTTGGCCTTGGCTTCCGTCAGGCCAACCGAGGCGATCTGCGGGTGGCAATAGGTGCAGCCCGGGATGTTGCGGCGGTCCAGAGCGTGCGGATGCACCTCCTTGTTGCCCAGTTCCTTGGCGATCGATTCGGCGGTGGTGACGCCTTCATGGCTGGCCTTGTGGGCAAGCCAAGGGCCCTTCACGCAGTCGCCGATCGCCCAGACGCCGGGGACGTTGGTGCGGCCATAGTCGTCCACCTTGACGAAGAACTTCTCGTCCGGCTCGATCTTGAGTTCTTCCAGGCCGATGTTCTCGACGTTCGGGACGATGCCGATGGCGACGATGACGTGGCTGAATTCCTGCGTCTCTTCCTTGCCGCCCTTCGGGGTGATCTTGACCGAGACGCTCTTGTCCGAAGCCTTGACGTCGCTCGCCTTGGCGCCGGTGAGGATCTTCATCCCCTGCTTGACCAGCGCCTTTTCGAGGAACGCGGACACATCCTTGTCCTCGACCGGCACGATGCGGTCCATCATCTCCACGACCGTCACGTCGACGCCCATGTCGTTGTAGAAGCTGGCGAACTCGATGCCGATCGCGCCCGAGCCGAGGACCAGCAGCTTCGTCGGCATTTCCTTGGGCGTCATCGCATGGCGATAGGTCCAGATGCGG
>NZ_JABXWS010000034.1:0-41308 GCF_015594425.1 Novosphingobium sp. HR1a | reverse complement strand
TTGCCGTCCGACTTGGCGCCGGGCAGTTCCCGCGCACGGGCGCCGGTGGCGATGATGATGTGCTTGGCCGAGAGGGTTTCCGAACCCTTCTCGCCGGTCACTTCCAGCTTGCCCGGAGCGACGAGCTTGCCGGTGCCCATGTGGACGGTGATCTTGTTCTTCTTCATCAGGTGCGTGACGCCCTGATTGAGCTGCTTGGCCACGCCGCGCGAACGCTTGACGATGGCGTCGAGGTCGGCGGTGATGTTCTCCGCCGCGAGGCCATAGTCCTTGGCGTGCTTCATGTGGTGCAGGATCTCGGCCGAGCGCAGCAGCGCCTTGGTCGGGATGCAGCCCCAGTTGAGGCAGATGCCGCCGAGCAGTTCGCGCTCGACGATGGCGGTCTTGAGGCCAAGCTGCGCGCTGCGGATCGCCGCGACATAGCCGCCGGGGCCGGAACCGAGAACGATGACGTCGTAAGAATCAGCCACTCTTAACTCTCCTGTTCGATCGCGCGGGGGCGGCCCGCGTCGTCGATTGCGACGAAGGTGAAGACCGCTTCGGTCACCTTCACCTGTTCTTCTTCATGCCGGTGGCGCCGCCAGGCCTCGATGCCGATGGTCATCGAGGAGCGGCCCACTTTCCTGAGTTCACCGTAGACGCTGACTTCGTCGCCCACCTTGACCGGCTTGTGGAACTGCATGCCGTCCATCGCGATGGTGACGGCGCGGCCATGCGAGTGGCGCGCGGCGATCAGCCCTGCGCCCATGTCCATCAGGCTCATCAGCCAGCCACCGAAGATGTCGCCATAAGCATTGGCATCGGCGGGCATCGCGGTGATGCGGATGACGGGTTCGCGATATTCTTCCGCCATTTCAGACGATCTCCGAAGTCGCGGCAATGGCCCTGGGGCGGTCGTTCTCGTCGAGCGTCACGAACGTGAACAGCCCGGTGGCGACTTCGACCTGATGCTCGCTCGCCCGCGCCCGGCCAAAGCCGCGCGTGGCGATCGTCATCGAAGTGCGCCCCGTCCGCTGCACGCTTGCATAGACGTTGAGTTCGTCGCCCACGAGCATGACGCCGGGAAAGGTGAAGTCGGTCGCTCCCACCACCACGGCCTTGTGGCCGGTGCGGCGGGTGACCAGCGAGGCGGCGCCAAGAGCAAGCTGGCTCATCAGCCAGCCCCCGAAAACGCCGCCATAGGGGTTGAGGTCGGTGGGCATCGCTGTGACGCGGATGACCAGCTCTCCGGCCTCGTGCTCCATATCAGGCGATCATGCTCAGCGGGTTCTCGACGAACTCGCGGAACGCGGCCATCAGGCGCGCGCCGTCGGCGCCATCGATGGCGCGGTGATCGAAGCTGCCAGTTGCCGTCATGATCGTTGCCACTCCCAGCGATCCGTCTGGCATCACCCACGGACGCTTGTCACCTGCACCAATGGCGAGGATGGTCGACTGCGGCGGGTTGATGACGGCAGTGAACTGCTTGATGCCCATCATGCCCATGTTGGAGATCGAAGCGGTGCCACCCTGATATTCCTCGGGCTTGAGCTTGCCTTCCTTGGCGCGGGTGGCAAGGTCCTTGCTCGCCTTGGCGATCGCCGAGAACGACTTCTCGTTGGCACCCTGGACGATCGGGGTGATGAGCCCGCCGGGGATCGAGACCGCCACCGAAACGTCGGCGCGCTCGTACTTGATCAGCTCGTTGCCGGCGAAAGTCACGTTGCATTCCGGCACCGCGATCAGTGCGGCGCCCAGCGCCTTGACCAGCATGTCGTTGACCGAAACCTTGACGCCCTGCTTTTCCAGCGTGGCGTTGATCTGCGAACGCAGCGCCATCAGCTTGTCGAGCTGCACGTCCACAGTCAGGTAGATGTGCGGCGCTTCCTGCATCGACTGCGTAAGGCGGCGCGCGATCGTCTTGCGCATGCCCGAAAGCTTCTCGACCGTATGCGGGACGCGGGCATCGAGCAGGGCGCGGGTCTCGTCGGCCATCTCGACCGAAGACGTCGCGGCGGCGGCGGGAGCAGCGGCCGGGGCCGGGGCCGCGGGTGCCGGAGCGGCCTTCTTGGCGGTGCCACCCTGCGCGGCCTCGACGTCGGCCTTGACGATGCGGCCGTTCGGGCCGGAGCCAGCGACGCCCGAGAGGTCCACGCCCTTGGCATCGGCGATGCGCTTGGCGAGCGGGGTGGCGACGACGCGATCACCCGAAGCTGCGGCCTTCGGGGCGGCTGCGGGAGCAGGCTTGGTTTCAGCCTTTGCTTCGGCCTTCGGAGCCTCTTCCTTGGCGGCGGCCTCCGGGGCTTCAGCCTTGGGCGCTTCGATCGCAGAGGCGTCCTCGCCCTCTTCGACCAGCACGGCGATGACGGTGCCGACCTTGACGCCTTCGGTGCCCTCGGCGACGCTGATCTTGCCGATCACGCCTTCATCGACGGCTTCGAATTCCATGGTCGCCTTGTCGGTCTCGATCTCGGCCATGATGTCGCCGGAGGAGACGGTGTCGCCTTCCTTGACCAGCCATTTGGCCAGTTTGCCCTCTTCCATGGTGGGGGACAGGGCGGGCATCTTGATCTCGATGGGCATGGAAACTGTACGTTCCTTATTGTCCGTAGGGAGGCCGCTTTCGGGCGCTGGCCCCCTCCTTGGACGGCTTGAGCGTTGCGTTCAAGAACCTTGCAGTTTCTTTTTTCGCAACAGTGGTGGCTTGTCTTGCAGGCTTCGCGTATCGATAAGCCGGTTGGAGAGGGAACCACCCATGCGCATCTACCTGGTGATCGTCGACGAGAGCGAGGAAGCGCTCGTCGCCCTGCAGTTCGCGGCCCGCCGCGCGGCCAAGACCGACGGTGCGCTGCACCTTCTGGCGCTCGTTCCGCCGCAGCCCTTCAACGCCTTCGCCGGGGTCCAGGCGACCATCGAGGAAGAGGCCCGCGCCCGCGCCGAGACGCTGGTGACGGCGGCGGCCGGAAACCTTTTGTCGCAAGGCGCAAAGATGCCGGTCATCTCCGTTCACATGGGAGAAGACATCAAGATTGTGCGGAAATATCTGGAGGAGCATCCCGAGGTTTCGGCGCTGGTGCTGGGCGCGGCGAAAGAAGGCGGCCCCGGCGCTCTGGTCGCGCACTTCACCGGGCCGGGCATGGCGCATATGACCTGTCCGGTGTTCGTGGTCCCCGGCGGGCTCGATGCCGAGGCGATCGAACGGTTGAGCTGAGCGGCACGGGGCGGCACCTAACGGCACTCAAGGGTGCCACAATCGGTCCATTGCCCCACATAACCTCGTCATTGCGAGCGTAGCGAAGCAATCCAGGGCGGTTTGCTCTGCCCTGGATTGCTTCGCTACGCTCGCAATGACGATAAGGGGGGGGATCGAGTGAGGGGCGTTACCGCTTGCCCCGCCCCTGATGCCGGATGTTCTTCGGCCGCCCGCGCTGGCCGACGAAGTGCTTGCCCTTGTGCTTGAGCGCCGGAGCATTCCCGCGCGGCTCGATCCGGCCGCCGCCGTCGGGAAGCTCGTACTTGAGAGCGCCGGTCAGCGCATTGGCCTCCGCCAGTCGCAGCTTGAGGATCTGGCCGATCGAGAAGACCGTGCCCGTCTCGTCGCCGACCAGCACTTTGGCTTTCTCATCGAACGTGAATCGCTCGTCCCCCAGCGTCGAGACCGGGACCAGACCGTCACCGCCGAGGCCGACGATGGTGGCGAAGAAGCCGAACTTCTGGACGCCGGTGATGCGCGTGTCGAACACTTCGCCCACACGGCTCGCCAGCCAGGCGGCGACGTAGCGGTCGATCGTCTCGCGCTCGGCCTCCATGGCGCGGCGCTCGGCCTGGCTGATCGCGTCGCTGACGCGGCCGAGGTCTTCGCGGTCACGCTCCGACAGGCCTGACAGCGCCGGAATGTCGGCTTTTGGCTTCGGCTGCTCCAGCCCATAGGCATCGACCAGCGCGCGGTGCACCAGAAGGTCCGCATAGCGCCGGATCGGCGAGGTGAAGTGCGCGTAGGACGCCAGCGCCAGCCCAAAGTGGCCGGCATTGGCGGGGCCGTAATAGGCCTGCGTCTGGCTGCGCAGGACCGCTTCCATGATGAGCGCTTTCTCGGTCTCGTCGGTCACGTCCTTGAGCATGCGGTTGAACAGGCTGGGCGTGATGACCTGTCCCATCGCCAACTTCTTGCCGAACGTCGCGAGATAGTCCTTGAGCGCCATCAGCTTCTCGCGGCTCGGCGTCTCGTGAATGCGGTAGACGACGGGCGCGGTCTTCGCCTCCAGCGCCTTGGCGGCGGCGACGTTGGCGGCGATCATAAAGTCCTCGACGACGCGGTGCGCGTCGAGCCGTTCGCGGATCGCGATCTCGGTGATGCGGCCCTTCTCGTCCAGCTTCACGCGGCGCTCGGGCAGTTCGAGTTCGAGCGGATCGCGATTGCTGCGCGCGGTAGCGAGCGCCTTCCACGCGGCCCAAAGATTAGTCAGATGATCCTGCGCGCGGCCCTCGTCGATGCGCGCCTGCGCTTCTTCATAGGCGATGACCTCGTCGATGCGCACGATCGCGCGGGTGAAGCGCCAGTCGGTGATCTTGCCCTCGGCGTCGATCTTCATGTGGCAGGCCATCGCCGCGCGGTCTTCTCCGGAGCGGAGCGAACACACGTCGGCGCTGAGCACTTCGGGCAGCATCGGCACGACGCGGTCGGGGAAATAGACCGAGTTGCCGCGCCGACGCGCCTCGCGGTCGATCTGGCCGCCGGGGCGGACGTAGAACGAGACGTCGGCGATGGCGACGAGCGCGTCGAAGCCGCCCTCCCCGTCCGGCGCCGCCCAGATCGCGTCGTCATGGTCGCGCGCGTCGGAGGGATCGATGGCGACGATCGGCAGGTGCCGCAGGTCTTCGCGGTGCTCGGCGCTGAGCGGCAGCTTGGCGGAAACCTGCGCCTCTTCCAGCACTTCCTCGATGAAGTGGTTGGGAATGCCGTGCTTGTGGATGGCGATCAGGCTGAACGACTTGGGCGCCAGCGGTTCGCCGAGCACTTCGGTCACCTTCACCGAAGGCCGCGCCGAACGGCCGATCGGCACGCCCAGCACCAGTTCGCCCGCTTTCGCCTCGCCAAGGTCCGAGATCGGCGAGGAATTGCGGATGCGCTTGTCAACCGGGGCCAGCCAGGGCTTGCCGCCGCCGTCGATCTCGACGACGCCGAGGATCTGGTCGGCGCGCAGTTCCAGCTTCTTCATCGGGAAGGCGCGCCAGCCGGTAGCGCTTTCCTCGGTGCGCGACAGCACGCGGTCGCCCTTGCGCAGCGCCGAGTTGCGCCCCTTCTCGATCAGGCGGATGCGCGGCGGCGGGGTGGCGTCATCGGGCTGCCAGGTATCGGGGACGGCGATCGCCTCTCCCTCGTCGATGTCGATCACGCGCAGGACGGTGACCTTAGGCAACCCGCCCATCTTGTGGAAGGCGGTGCGCTTGCCGTCGATCAGGCCCTCTTCGGCCATGTCCTTGAGCAGCGCCTTGAGCTGGATCTTCTCATTGCCCTTGAGGCCGAAGTGGCGCGAGATCTCGCGCTTGCCCGCAGGCTCCGTCGCGTTCTGGATGAAGTCGAGGATCTGCTTGCGGGTGGGCAATCCCGGAGCGGGGCGATCCTTCGCCGAACGATCCTTGACCGGACGGTTGACGGTGAGCCGATTGCCTGAGGTTCGGTTATTGGCGGGGCGGTTGTTTGCGGGCATCCCACGCAGATGCCCCCTGCAGCCGTGCAATGCAATCTCGCAGGCGCGAATTGCCCCCGGAAGCCAGGCCGCCTTGTGTGATCGCTCGTCTCATCCCCCTATTTCGTCATTGCTTCGCTTCGCTCGCAATGACGAAAAGTGGGCCTTAGATGTGATCGGGCTCCGCACCATAACGGTTGGCGCCGTCGCTTGAGGGCCAGACGCCGAACACGATGATGAGCAGCAGGGGCACATAGCCGAGCATGCCGTTCATCATCACGCTGGCCTGCGCCTCCTGCAGCTTCACCATGTCGCCGCTCTGGGCGATGATCATCATCTCGGCGACCTTGTCAACCGAAGCGACCGCCATGCCTAGCGCCGCGAACTGGATCAGCGCCGTCAGCCCGGCGATCCAGCCCGGCTTGTCGGAATCGTGCAGCCGCCGTGTGAACGAGGCAACCAGCAGACCGGTCAGTACGAGTGTGCTGGCGACGGAAGCCCAGACCGAAGTGCGCATCATCCCCGAAAGGCGGCTGAACATGCGCTTCTGCATCTCGGCTTCGCTCAGCCCCTGCTTCGCAGCCTCGAACACGTCTGCCATCATCGGTGCCGTCATCACCATCGAGATCACGATGGAAATCACGATCTGGATGATCGCCAGGAACAGGAAATAGAACCAGAAGGCCGAGCGACCCTCGCGTCCCTTGAAGTTGGTCAGGTTCGCGAGGTTGTATTTAATCGCTGCGATCATCCGGAGCCCCCGTGTGAAATCAGTAAGACCCCATTCAGTAGGATCGGGCGACGTATATCTTCTCCACGGCGCCACGTCCCGTGAAAATGCAGTTACCGGTCGCGGGTTCGGCGCCCAGCGGCGTATTGCGCATGGTGAGCTTAAGGCCCTTGAGCTTCTGCACCACCGCTTCGAGTTCATCACCGGTCGGGCGCGCCCACTCGACTTCGACCCAGCCCGGATAGCGCTTGTCCTCGGCGAAGAACGCCGCGAGTTCCTCGAAGCTGGATGCCTTCGAGATGTTCGCGTCGCGCCTGGCCTTGGCTTCGGCGTGGAGCGAGGCCTGGATGTCCTCGATCTCGGCCGAAGCGCGGGCCAAGAATTCGTCCTTGGCGAGGCCGACGAAGTTCGCCTTGCCCGCCTCGGTCCACAGCTTGTCGCGGCGCAGCATCGAGACCTGACCGCCCGCCGCATCGCGCCCACCGATCTCGAGGATCAGCGGCACGCCCTTCTTGACCCAGGCCCAGCGCTTCTGCGTGGCCTTGCCGGGGCGCTTGTCGAGCAGCACGCGCACGCTTTCGCCAAGGGCCGACTGGCCGACGAGGGCCTTGCGCAGTTCCTCGCAGTAGGCGAGCAGCGCGTCGTCCTCGGGCGTGTCGCGCAGCATCGGCAGGATGACGATCTGGTGCGGCGCCACGGCGGGCGGCACGCGCAGGCCGTCGTCGTCGCCGTGCGTCATGATGAGGCCGCCGATCATGCGGGTCGAGGTGCCCCAACTGGTCGTGTGGGCATACTGCTGCGTGCCCTCGCGATCCTGGAAGGTGATCCCCGCCGCATGGGCGAAGCCGGTGCCGAGGTAGTGCGAAGTGCCCGCCTGCAGCGCCTTGCCGTCCTGCATCATCGCCTCGATCGAATAGGTGGCGACGGCGCCAGGGAAGCGCTCGTTCTCTGGCTTTTCACCGGCGATGACGGGCATCGCCAGCTCGGTCTCGGCGAAGTCGCGGTACATTTCGAGCGCGCGCAGCGTCTCGGCCATCGCATCGTCCCGGTCGGCGTGAGCGGTGTGGCCTTCCTGCCAGAGGAATTCGCTGGTGCGCAGGAACATGCGGGTGCGCATTTCCCAGCGCACCACGTTGGCCCACTGGTTGACCATCAGCGGCAGGTCGCGCCACGACTGCACCCAGCGCGCCATCGCCTGGCCGATCACGGTTTCGGAGGTGGGGCGCACGATCAGCGGCTCTTCCAGCTTCGCCTCGGGATCGGGCACGAGGCCGCCCTTGCCGTCACCGACGAGGCGGTGATGGGTGACGACCGCCATCTCCTTGGCGAAGCCCTCGACGTGCTCGGCTTCCTTGGCGAAGTAGGAGAGCGGGATGAACAGCGGGAAGTAGCAGTTCTGCACGCCCGCCGCCTTGATGCGGTCGTCCATCAGGCGCTGGATGCGTTCCCACACGCCGTAGCCCCATGGCTTGATGACCATGCAGCCGCGCACGCCCGATTCCTCGGCCATTTCGGCTTCGGAGATGACTTCCTGATACCACTGGGCGAAATCATCTTCGCGCTTGGTGGAGAGGGCGTGGCGGATCGCGGTCTTCTGATTCATGGCGCGCCTGTTAGCGAGACTTGGCGCAAGGTTCAAATGAATGGCGACGCGCTCTGCACGACCCTTCGACAAGGTCAGGGTGAGCGGGGGGTAGTGCAAACCTCCCAAACCCGCTCAGGCTGAGCTTGTCGAAGCCCCCGAAAGCCCGCGCGACCTTAGAACATCTCGGCCAGATCTTCCGGAAAATACGGTTCCTCCAGCGCGGCCAATGCCGCGCGGTCGAACCAGCGCCAACTGCGCATCACCGAGCGTTCCAGTTCGGTGTGGCCGCCGGTGTCGATCGCCTCGGGATCGGTGCCCGCAGGAGTGCGTATGCGGAAATAGCGCTCGTCGGCCGTCACCGGCACGCCTTCGATGGTGATGAAATCGGCGATCCGCTGCGCCATTTGCGGTCCCGGCTCGGCAACGAAGCCGGTTTCCTCCAGCAGTTCGCGCCTTGCCGCGTCCTCGTAGCTTTCGCCGGGATCGACCGCCCCGCCCGGCGTACACCAGAACGGCGGACGGTCGGGCGGGTCGAACCGGAACAGCAGTACGCGCTCAGCCGGATCGAGCAGAATGATGCGCGCGGCAGGGCGAGCGACGCGGGAGGTCATCACTTCGCCCCTTCGGCTTGCTTACTTGCCCAGCGCGTCGAGGCGCTTCTGGATTTCAGCCATCTGGTCGCGCAACGCGGAGAGATCGCCTGCGTCCTCGGCGGGCGGCGCCTTGGTTTCGGGCTGCTTTTCCGCACCGGGCATGAAGGCGGAGGACGCAGCGCGGAACATCGCCATGTTTTGCTCGGCCAGCTTGGCGAGCGGGTTGTTGCCCAGGCTGTCCTCGAACGCCTTGGCGAGCTTCGCCTGGTTGGCGCGAAAGTTCTCCATCGAGGCTTCCAGGTAGTGCGGAATCAGCGACTGCATCTGGTTGCCGTACATGCTGATGAGTTCGCGCAGGAAGTTGACGGGAAGCATCTGCTCACCGTTCGATTCCTCTTCCATGATGATCTGGGTGAGGATCGTGTGGGTGATGTCGGCGCCGGTCTTGGCGTCGAGAACCTTGTAGTCCACCCCTTCGCGCGTCATCTTCGAGAGATGATCGAGCGTGATGTAGCTTGACGAACGGGTATTGTAGAGCCGCCGGTTAGCGTACTTTTTGATGATTACGGTGTTGTCTTCGCCAGACGCCGTTTCAGTCATTTCCAGTCCCCATTTGCCGGATAGTTAAGTTACCATTCCGGGATATCGCATTGCAACACAAATTGCTGCGCAGCAAAAGAGGAAATCGGCGGAAATTCCGCGATTTTCAGCGCCCGAACCGCCTGCCGAGCAACGTCAGCAGCTCATATTGCGACAGCCCCGTGGTTACCGCAGCCTGAGGCAGCGCATAGTCCGCCGTGATCCAGTCGCCCTCCGCAACGTCGGGAGCGTGGGTGAGGTCGACGACGGTGAGGTCCATGCTCACCCGGCCGAGTACCGGCAGAATCGTTCCTGCGGCGCAAAAGCGTCCCTTGCCAGACCAGCACCGCAAATAGCCGTCGGCATAGCCGAGGGCGATCGTCCCTACCCGCATTGCGGCAGGCGCGGTGAACGTCGCGTTGTAGCCGATGGTCTCGCCCGCTTCGACATGACGGACCTGCAGGATCGCGGTCTGCGGGCGAACGACCTGGCGCAGCATGGGCGCCATCTCCGGCCGGGGCACTCCGCCGTAAAGGGCAATGCCGGGGCGGGTCAGATCGCCGTGATAGGCCTCGCCCAGCGCGATGCCGCCGCTGTTGGCGAGGCTTGCCCGCTTGTGGCGAACCCGCGTGCGGGCATCGTTCCAGCGTTCGCACTGGATGACGTTGAGTGGCGTATCTTCCTCGGCGGCCACGAGATGCGAGAGCAGGACGTCGATCTCGAGCTGTGCCAGCATCGGCTCGCCCAGTTGGTCCAGCGTCACGCCCAGACGGTTCATCCCGGTATCGACCATCAGGTCGCAGCGCCCGCCTCCGGCGTCGATCCAGCGCCGCGCCTGTTCGAGCGAGTTGATGACCGGCTTCACGTCCGTCGCCTGCGCATAAGCGGCGTCCGGCGGCGTCAGCGGTCCGTGGAGAACAGACAGCGAGCCGGGGCTCGCCACTTCAAGCACCGCACGGACTTCCGACCAGTGCGCCACGAAGAAATCGTCACATCCAGCAGCTTGCAGCACAGGTACGACCTTGTGCACGCCGAGGCCGTAGGCATCCGCCTTGACCGCTGCCCCTGCCCGCGCGCCGCCGGACATGCGGTCGAGCGCGCGCCAGTTGGATTGCAGCGCGTCTTGGTCGAGATCCAGGCGGAGCGCCGGAGCGGGCAGGTCGGAATACGAAGTCACGTGATGGCCCATAGACCCAGCTGTCGTGCCGGGGCAACTCGGCTGCAGTCGCTCAGATGTGGGAGATCGCCTCGACCGCCGCATTCCATGGCAGCAGGACCGCACCGTGCCGCGCAGGATAGTCCCGCGCGGCGGAGATCGCGGCGAATCCGGGCCATTGCGGCAATGCGCCCTCGCCTGCCAGCCACGCTACCACGGCGGCGCGCGTCGCAAGGATGTCCTTGACGGACGCGCCCGGTGCATTGCGGGCGAAGATAGCGGCGGAGGCCTGCCCGATCGCGCAGGCGTGGCTGCGCAGCCCGACGCGCGCGATCGCACCGGCATCGTCGAAGGCGAGGCCCAGCGCTATCGTGCTGCCGCAACTGCGCGAACGGGCTTCGCCGCGCAGGGGCAAGTCGTCGGTCAGCGGATGACGGGCCAGTTCGATCGCGAGTGCGAGAACGTCCGGCGTATAAAGTACGGCCGTGGACACGCCGGTCTTACTGCGCTTCGTGCGCTGCTTCGGCCGCACGGGCCTCGGCACGGCGTTCGGCGATGAGCTGGACCAGCGCTTCGCTGCTGGCGTTGATGAAGGGGTAGGTACGGGCCTGCGTGATCCATTCGGGACGGCCGCCGATGCCCCAGATCGTATCGTAGCCCAAGACCAGCACCGAGAAGCCCAGCACGATCACGATGACGCCCTTCACCGCGCCGAACCCGAAGCCCAGCACCCGGTCGATCGGGCCGAGCACGGAGGCGCGGCTCTTGGCACCGGCCCACTTGGCGACCAGCTTGACCGCCAGAAACGGAATGCCCAGCAGCAGCGCGAAGGCCAGCACCGCCGCCCCCGAATCCGAACTGATGTAATCGCCCAGTGCCGCTGTCAGCGGCGTATGGAACAGCCGGATGGCGAAAATGGCGAAAATCCACGCGGCAAGTGCAAGGATTTCCTGCACGAAGCCGCGAATGAAGCCGGTAATGGCGCCAATTCCCACGAAGAGGAGGACGGCGATGTCGAAGCCAGTCATAGACTCGCTGAATTAGGCATCGGACAGGATGCGGTCAACGAGGTTGGGCAGCATCGTCAGCCCGGAAAACGTCAGGCCCTTTTCCGGCACCGGACCGTTCGCAGGACCGAACGCTTTCGAGAACCCCAGCTTGGCCGATTCGCGCTGCCGGATCGAGGCATGGGCCACCGGCCTGATCTCTCCGGCCAGCGAGACTTCGCCGAACCATACGGCATCCGTGGACAAGGGCTTGTCGCCGAGCGCCGAGACCAGCGCCGCCGCCACGGCAAGGTCTGCGGCCGGATCACCTAGCCGGTATCCGCCCGCAACGTTGAGGTAGACTTCGGCATTCGAGAAACTGAGCCCGCAGCGCGCCTCCAGCACCGCCAGCAGCATCGCCATGCGGCCCGAATCCCAGCCCACCACCGCGCGGCGCGGCGTGGCGCCGCTCTGCAGCCGGACGATAAGCGCCTGGATTTCCACCAGTACGGGGCGGGTGCCTTCCATCGCCGGGAACACGGCGCTGCCCGCCATCGGTTCCTCACGACCCGAGAGGAAAAGCATCGAGGGATTGCCGACTTCAGCCAGCCCCGAGCCTTCCATCGAGAACACGCCGATTTCGTCCACCGGGCCGAAACGGTTCTTGATCGAACGCAGGATGCGGTACTGGTGGCTGCGCTCTCCCTCGAAGCTCATCACCACGTCGACCATGTGTTCCAGCACGCGGGGACCGGCGATGCTGCCGTCCTTGGTGACGTGGCCGACGAGGACAAGGGTGACGCCGTTTTCCTTGGCATAGCGGATCAGTTCGAAGGCACAGCCGCGCACCTGACTGACCGTGCCCGGCGCGCCTTCGATCTGGTCGGAATGCATCGTCTGGATCGAATCGATCACCAGCAACGATGGCTTGTCCATCATCCCCAGCGTGGTGAGAATATCCCGTACCGACGTTGCCGCCGCGAGCTGGATCGGCGCCCTGGACAGCCCGAGGCGCTCGGCCCGAAGGCGCACTTGCCCTGCCGCTTCCTCACCGCTGACGTAGACCGACAGCCCTCCTGCTTGGGCGACGTTGGCGGAAACCTGCAGCAGCAGCGTGGACTTGCCGATACCGGGATCGCCGCCCATCAGAATGGCGGAGCCGGGCACGAGCCCTCCTCCGAGCGCGCGGTCGAATTCCGATATGCCGCTCGTCTGCCGCCTGGGCACTTCGCCAGGCTGGTCGAGCGGGGTAAACTGGATCGGACGTCCGCCCGAGGACAAATCATGCTTCGCCGAGAACACCGTCTGCGGCGCGTCCTCCGCAAGCGTGTTCCACTCCCCGCAATCCGGGCATTGGCCCTGCCATCGGGTGGAGACGCCCCCGCAGGCCTGGCAGACATATCGACGTTTGGGTTTCGCCATGCCGCCCGCGTAAACGGAACGGAATGAGAACGCAATTGCCAATCCTGTAACCCTGCGTAAGATAACCCGCATGCAGCAAAAAGAACTGCGGATCGCTCTGGTCTGTTATGGGGGTGTCAGCCTCGCCGTTTACATGCATGGCGTCACCAAGGAGCTGTGGAAGGCCCTGCAGGCGAGCCGCGCCGCGTGGGCGAACGCGGCTGACGAGGAGGCGCCGCAAGGCAGCGCTGCGGTTTATCTCGACCTGCTCAGACGGCTCGAGACTGCCGGCAACTTGCGCCTCCGGATACTCACCGACATCGTCGCGGGAGCGAGCGCGGGCGGAATCAACTCCATCTTCCTGGCGCAGGCGATCAATTCCGGCCAGTCGCTGGAGCCGCTGACCGACTTGTGGCTCGATACCGCCGACGTGGACGTACTGCTCGATCCCGAGGCGAAGCCCTGGTCGAAAGCCGCGAAGTTCTGGGCGACCCCGCTCGTCACTTATCTGCTGCACCGCCCGGGCAACGCCGTCAGCGAAAGCGTAGCACCCGAGACACGGGCGGAAGTGCGCGAGAAGCTGTCACGCCTCGTGCGCTCGCGCTGGTTCGAGCCGCCGTTCGGAGGGATCGGCTTTTCGCGGCTCCTGCACCGTGCACTGACGGCGATGAGCAAGGTTCCGGCAGGCCGGCCTTTGCTGCCGGCCGGGCACCCGCTGGACCTCTTCGTGACGGCGACCGACTTCAAGGGCCATCTGGAGACGCTGCGCCTCCATTCCCCTCAGATGGTACTGGAAAGCGAACATCGCCTGACCTTCAGCTTCCGCGCGAAAGTCGGCACGCAAGGTGCTGCGCTGGCGCCGATTCCCGAGCTGGTGATGGCGGCGCGCGCCTCGGCGAGCTTCCCGGGCGCCTTCCCGCCTCTGCAGATCAGCGAGATCGATCGCCTTGTCGACGAACAGGGCGAGGCCTGGCCGACGCGCGATGCGTTCCTCGCCCGGATCATGCCCGAGCATGCCCGGCGCGGCGATCTCGGCTGCGTTTCGCTCATCGACGGCTCGGTGCTGGTGAACGCGCCGTTCGCCGATGCCATGGAAGCCCTGCGCGACCGTCCCGCCGCGCGGGAAGTGGACCGGCGCTTCGTCTACATCGACCCCACTCCCGACCATCTCGGGGCGGAGATGCGCCGGGACGATCAGTTGCCGGGGTTCTTCCCGGTGATCTTCGGTTCGCTTTCCGCCATCCCGCGCGAGCAACCGATCCGCGACAACCTCGAGGCGCTGGAGCAACGCTCGCGCGAGATGGCGGCGCTGCGCGAGATCGTGGTGGCGCTGCGCCCGGAGATCGAGGAGACGGTGGAGAAGCTGTTCGGGGGAACCTTCTTCCTCGACCGACCGACACCGAAGCGCCTTTCGGCATGGCGCACCAAGGCGCAGTTCGCGGCGTTCGAGCAGGCGGGCTTCGCCTATCACGGCTATGCGCAAGTCAAGTTCAGCGGCATCACCGCGATGCTGGCGCGCATGGTCTTCGAAGCGGCGCCCGAGTTCGAACTGCATTCACCCGAGCCGGTGCGTGACCGGCTGATCGCGCATCTTGCCGCGAACGGCCTCGACCGGGCGCAAGGGCTGCGAGATGCACATTCGCCGGCGATGATCGAATTCTTCCGTACGCACGACCTGCCCTTCCGGGTGCGGCGTCTGCGGTTGCTCGCCCGCCGCGTGACGCAGGAGTGGGAGGCCGAACCCGGCGTTACCGATCAGGACCGCGACGCAGCCCGCACGGCCATCTATCGTGCGCTGGCGCTTTACATCGACCGGGAACCGCTGGTTGCGCTTGGCGAGGATTTTCCGGCGCTGGCGCGCATGTTCTTCGAAGATCCTCAGTCCGTCGTCGATCACATGGCGCAGGCAAGGAGCCTGCTGGAAACCGACGCCGCAGTGGACGAACTGCTGGCCGAGGCACTGTCCGCCATGCCGCAGGCGCTGCGGCGGCGAGTGCTGCTGGCCTACCTGGGCTTCCCGTTCTACGACACCGTCACTCTTCCTCTGCTGCGCGGCGAGGGGCTGACCGAGTTCGATCCCGTGCTGGTCGATCGCATCTCGCCGGAGGACTGCCACGCGATCCGCGACGGACTTCGCGAGGAAACGCTGCGCGGCAAGGAGTTCTTCAACTTCGGCGCGTTCTTCAGCCGCAGCTACCGGGAGAACGACTATCTCTGGGGACGGCTCCACGGCGCCGAGCGGATGATGGACCTCATGGCCTCGACGCTGTCGGCGGAGCATGCGATTTCCGCGCCGGAACTGCTGGGGTTCAAACGACGCGCCTTCCTGGCGATTCTCGACGAGGAGAAGCAGCGACTGCGCGCCGACCCGGGGCTGGTGCAGCGGATCAGGCGCGAGGTCCTGGCAGGGAAATAGGAAGCCGCAGTTCGTCATTGCGAGCGTAGCGAAGCAATGCGAGGTTGGAATGGGAAGCGGGTGAGCCAAAATCGGCTCTACCCGCTCGCCACTTACTCCGTCAGGTCGGTCCAGGCGTCCTTGATGCGGTCGAAGAAGCCCTTCGACTGCGGGCATTCATCGCCGGTCTCGGTCGACTGCAGCTCGCGCAGGATTTCCTTCTGGCGCGCCGACAGCTTGGTCGGGGTTTCCACCGCGATCTCGATCACGAGGTCGCCGCGGCCCCGGCCCTGCAGCACCGGCATGCCTTCACCGCGCTTGCGCAGTTGCTTGCCGGACTGGATGCCTGCCGGAATGTCGAGCTGGATCGCCTCGCCATCGATGCCGGGGATCTCGATCGAGCCGCCCAGCGCCGCCGTGGTGAAGGTGATCGGCACCTTGGTCACCAGCGTCGTCCCGTCACGCTCGAACACGCGGTGGCGCTTGACGTGGAGGAAGATGTAGAGATCGCCCGGAGGCGAGCCGAACGGCCCGGCCTCGCCCTTGCCGGAGAGGCGGATGCGGGTGCCCGAATCGACGCCCGGCGGAATGTCCACCTGCAGCGTCTGTGGCTTGTCCACCCGGCCCTCGCCGCCGCACGAACGGCAGGGCTTCTCGATCACCTCGCCCCGGCCATGGCAGGTGGGGCAGGTGCGCTCGACCACGAAGAAACCCTGCTGCGCCCGGACCTTGCCGTGGCCGCCGCACATCGAGCAGCCTCGCTTGCCGGTGCCGGGCTGTGCGCCCGAACCGTTGCAGGGTTCGCACGATTGCGAGACTTCGATGGTGATCTCGGTGCTCTTGCCCCGGAACGCTTCGTCGAGGCTGACTTCCATGTCGTAGCGCAAGTCGGCGCCGCGCCGCTGCTGCTGACGAGCACCGCCACCGAAAGCGCTGCCGAAGATGGATTCGAAGATGTCGCCGATATCGCCGAAGTCTCCGCTGGCCTGACCGCCGCCTGCGCCCTGCTGGAACGCGGCATGGCCATAGCGATCGTAGGCCGCGCGCTTCTGCGGGTCCTTGAGGCAGTCGTAAGCCTCGCTGATCTGCTTGAAGCGTGCCTCGGAATCGGCGCAGCCCGGGTTCTTGTCCGGGTGGAAGCGCATGGCGAGCTTGCGGTAGGCCGACTTGAGGACCTTGTCGTCCGCAGTGCGCTCTACCTCGAGCAATTCGTAATAGTCGATTTCAGTCGCTGACACGTGATATTTCCCCGTCGGAATACCTTAACCGCCACCGGCGCGGTTTGCACAGGTGGCGGCCAGGGTTTTCATCAGGACTTGTCAGCCCTTGTTTTCGTCGACTTCCGAGAACTCGGCGTCGACCACGTCGTCGTCAGCCTTGGCGGCTTCCGGCGAAGCAGCGGAAGCCTGCTCCTTCTCGTAGATGGCCTGACCGACCTTCATCGCCACCTGGGTCAGTTCCTGAGCCTTAGCGTTGATTTCGGTCGCATCGTTGCCTTCCAGAGCGGTCTTGGTCGCGGCGATCGCGGCCTCGACTTCAGCCTTGAGCGAAGCGTCGATCTTGTCGGCGTGCTCGGTCAGCTGCTGCTCGGTCGCGTGGACGAGGCTGTCGGCCTGGTTGCGGGCCTCGGCCGATTCGCGGCGCTTCTTGTCCTCTTCGGCGAACTTCTCGGCGTCACGGACCATCTGGTCGATGTCGCTGTCCGAAAGGCCGCCTGAGGCCTGGATGCGGATCTGCTGTTCCTTGCCGGTGCCCTTGTCCTTGGCGGACACGTTGACGAGGCCGTTGGCGTCGATGTCGAAGGTCACCTCGATCTGCGGGACGCCGCGACGCGCGGCCGGGATGCCGACGAGGTCGAACTGGCCGAGCAGCTTGTTGTCCTGCGCCATCTCGCGCTCGCCCTGGAACACGCGGATCGTCACCGCCTGCTGGTTGTCCTCGGCGGTCGAGTAGACTTGGCTCTTCTTAGTCGGGATCGTCGTGTTGCGGTCGATCATCTTGGTCATGATACCGCCCAGCGTCTCGATGCCCAGCGACAGCGGGGTCACGTCGAGAAGCAGCACGTCCTTGACGTCGCCCTGCAGAACGCCCGCCTGGATCGCCGCGCCCATGGCGACGACTTCGTCCGGGTTCACGCCGGTGTGCGGTTCCTTGCCGAAGAAGTCCTTCACGACTTCACGCACCTTGGGCATGCGGGTCATGCCGCCCACGAGCACGACTTCGTCGATGTCCTTGGCCGAAAGGCCGGCATCGGCGATGGCCTTGCGGCAGGGTTCCAGCGTGCGCTGGATCAGGTCGGCAACCATGCGCTCCAGGTCGGAACGGGTGATCGTCTCGACGAGGTGCAGCGGAGTGGTGGCGCCGCCTTCCATGCGTGCGGTGATGAAGGGCAGGTTCACTTCGGTCGTCGCGGTGGACGACAGTTCGATCTTCGCCTTTTCAGCCGCTTCCTTCAGGCGCTGCAGAGCCAGCTTGTCGGTCTTGAGATCGAGGCCTTCCTTGGCCTTGAACTTGTCCGCCAGCCATTCCACGACCTTCGAGTCGAAGTCTTCACCGCCGAGGAAGGTATCACCGTTGGTCGACTTCACCTCGAACACGCCGTCGCCGATTTCCAGAACCGAGACGTCGAAGGTGCCGCCGCCGAGGTCGTAGACCGCGATCGTCTTGCCGTCCTGCTTGTCGAGGCCGTAGGCCAGCGCCGCAGCGGTCGGCTCGTTGATGATGCGCAGGACTTCGAGACCGGCGATCTGGCCGGCATCCTTGGTCGCCTGGCGCTGGGCGTCGTTGAAGTACGCAGGCACGGTGATGACCGCCTGCGTGACCGTCTCGCCTAGATACGATTCGGCGGTTTCCTTCATCTTCTGGAGCGTGAAGGCGCTGATCTGCGAGGGCGAGTAATCCTCGCCACCGGCCTGGACCCATGCATCGCCGTTCTTGCCCTTGACGATGTGGTACGGAACCAGCTCGGTGTCCTTCTTGGTCACCGGGTCGTCGAAGCGGCGGCCGATGAGGCGCTTCACCGCGAAGATCGTATTGTTGCCGTTGGTCACGGCCTGGCGCTTTGCAGGCTGCCCGATCAGGCGCTCACCATCCTTGGTGAAAGCGACGATCGAGGGCGTGGTGCGCGCGCCTTCTGAATTCTCGATGACCTTGGGCTTGCCGCCGTCCATGACGGCGACGCAGCTGTTGGTGGTGCCAAGGTCGATACCAATTACTTTAGCCATTATCCCCATTCCTCACGTCAGTGGGTGACACCGTGCGGATCGCCTCCCTTACACAAGGCAAGGCAGCTTGCACGGCTCGGTGACGTTCCAAGTCGTCGAGGCCGGATATAGGTGACGTTTCGCTTGGAACAAGCCTGTGTGAATGGCATTAGGCGCAACGATTCAGAAACGGGGCATAACAAAGGGAAATGCCTGTGACCAAACGTAACCTGCCCCCCCGTGCCTCGCTGGCCCTGATCTGCTCCGTGGCGCTGATTTCCATGGTCGCCGGTTGCGGCAAGACGCCCGACAGCCCGACCGAATCGAATGAGGCCACCCTTTCCGGCCCCGACGCCAAGCCCGGCATGGTGGCGAGCGACGGCAAGCTGGTGCTTCCGATCGTGGCTGGACGCCCGGGCGCAGTCTACTTTACGGTGCGCAACGACGGCGCCGAGCCGGTTACGCTGGCAGGTGTCCATGTCTCCGGCGCGGCTAAGGCGGAGATGCACCAGAGCAACGGCGGCAGCATGGCCAAGGTCGACAGCCTGCCGATCGACCCGGGCGCCTCGATGGTCTTCGCGCCGGGCGGGCTGCACGTGATGGTCTTCGACGTCTCGCCCGGCCTCAAGCCCGGCGGCAAGGCGGAGCTGACCCTGACGTTCTCGGACGGCGACAAGTTGTCGATGCCGCTGCAGGTCGAGGCCCTGGGGAGCGATACGGGGGGCGGTGGCATGAGCCATGAGGGTATGGATCACGGCAGCATGGAAGGAATGCAGCACTGATCGTCGGTGCGGCTGTGGATCAAGGGAACGAGCGGGCGCTGACGGCGGGCGAGGTCGATCTCGTCCGCTCGATCTTCGGGAATGCGGTGGACTGCGCGCCGGTGCGTGTCCGTCGCCGCCGATGGTTCCCATTCCAGCCCGTCAACACGGTCATGGCGCCTTGCGGGCACCTGCACTTCCATCCCCGTAGCGATCTCTATCTGGATGATTTCTCGCGCGCTGCGCCGGGACTGCAGGGGTTGTTCATCCACGAGATGACCCATGTGTGGCAAACCCAGCGCAAGGGACGCTGGTATCTGCCCCTGATGCGTCATCCGCTATGCCGTTACGACTACGTGCTGAGACCAGGCTGGACACTCGATCGCTATGGCATCGAGCAGCAGGCGGAGATCGTGCGGCACGTCTTTCTGCTGCGTGAGGGGCTGCACTTTCCCGGAGCGCCGGAACTGGCAGCCTATCGCGGGATTCTGCCGTTCCGCTGAAAGAAAGGAGCGAACACCGCCGTGTCCGCGCCTTTCTTAGTTCTATTCCCTGAGAGGATCAGCAATCGCGATCCCAGTAACGGTCGCCGCGACGATCGTAACGATAGCAGCCACGGTCGTTCTTCTTGGCCTGCGAACCCGCCACCGCGCCCGCTGCAGCGCCGATCGCCGCGCCCGTGCCGACGTCACCGCCAGCGATCGCGCCGACGCCCGCGCCGAGCGCGCCGCCTGCAAGGGCGCCCTCGCCCGCATAGTTACTCGCGCAGCCACCGATGCTCAGCGCACCGGCGGCCAGAATAGGAAGGATGAGCTTGCGCATCGATGTTCTCCGAAATTCTGTAGCCTATACACGAGTGAACGGAGGCGCGCGCGTGAGGTTCCCCGGCAACAATACGATACGGCCCACCTCCGGTATTTGCGGAGGCGGGCCGAATGTTCAGCTTAATAGAGAAACCCGATCAGTCCGGCTTCTTGGCTACGGCAACCATGGCCGGACGCAGGAGGCGGTCCTTGATCATGTAACCGGCCTGCATTTCCTGCAGGACCGTACCCGGCTCGGCGTCCGCCGAGGGAAGCTCGATCATCGCCTGGTGCTGATTGGGGTCGAGCGGCAGGCCCATCGCGGCGATGCGGGTGATGCCGTGGCTGGCGAAGACCTTGTCGATCTCACGACCGGTGGCCTCGATACCTGCAACGAGGCCCTTGAGCTTGTCGTCTTCGCGCAGTTCCGCGGGGATCGCGGTCAAGGCGCGGGCGAGGTTGTCGGACACCGAGAGAATATCGCGCGCGAAACCGGTCGCCGCATAAGCGCGGGTGTCAGCGATGTCCTTTTCGAGGCGGCGGCGCACGTTCTGCGTTTCGGCGCGTGCGTAAAGCACGTCCTGCTCGGCCGTAGCCAGCTTCTCGCGCAGCTTCGCGATTTCCTCGTTCTCGCCCTTGGTGTCCACGAAGTCCTCCGGCACGCCCTGAAGTTCCTCTGCCACTGCGGGATCTATGGCGGGCGACTGCGTCTTGTCGTCGGTCATTTGTTCTTTGGTTCCAGCTATCCGATGAGCTTGCCCAGGCTCTGGGCAGTGAAGTCCACCATGGGGACGACGCGCGCATAATTCAACCGAGTCGGGCCGATTACCCCCACCACGCCGACCACCCTGCCCTCGCGGTCACGATAGGGTGAAGCGATGACCGAGGACCCGGAAAGCGCGAAAAGCCGGTTCTCCGAACCGATGAATATGCGCGTCGACTGCGCTTCGCGCGCGGTGTCGAGCAGGTCGGCGACCGACTGCTTGTTCTCAAGGTCGTCGAGCAGCGAGCGGACGCGTTCGAGGTCGGTCAGCGCCGCCTCGTCGAGCAGGTTGGCCTGCCCCCGCACGATCAGCACCGGCCTTGCAGTGGCATCCTCGCTCCACACGGCGAGACCACGCTCCACGAGATCGCTGCTCGCGGCATCGAGGGCGGACTTGCCCGAAGCGATTTCGGCGCGCATCGCTCGCGCAGCCTGCGCCAGCGTGCGACCGCCCAGATGCGCGGAGATGTAGTTGGAGGCTTCCTCCAGCGCGCCGGAGGGAAGGCCCATTGGCAGTTCCAGCACGCGGTTCTCGATCCCGCCATCTTCGCCCACCAGCACCGCCAGCGCCCGGCCCGGTGCCAGCGGCACGAGTTGCAGGTGCATGAGTCGCGGCTCCCGGCGCGGCACCATGACCACGCCTGCACCCGACGAGAGGTTCGAAAGCAGGGCGCTGGTAGCCTCCAGCGCCGCTTCGATCGGCCCGGGCGCGGCGATGCGGCGCTCGATGGCCTGCCGTTCCTCGGCTGTGGGTTCGGCCACCTGCATGATGCCGTCCACGAACAGGCGAAGCCCCGCCTCGGTCGGCAGGCGCCCCGCGCTGGTATGCGGTGCGGCGAGCAGCCCCAGCCCTTCGAGGTCTGCCAGCACCGACCGGATCGAGGCAGACGACAGGCTCACCCCGCCCGGCCCGGCGAGCGTCTTCGAGCCCACCGGCACGCCGGTCGCCAGATACCCCTCCACTACAAGGCGGAAGATGTCGCGGGCGCGGGTGGTCAGTTCGGTGATCGGGGGCGTGGGCATATCGCGTGTCAATTTAGCCATCGCTCTTGAACCCTCAAGCCCAATGCGCCTAGGGCGAGCGGGTATTTTCACGACGAGGATTCCCAAGAATGCGCCCTTCCGGCCGTGCACCTGACGAAATGCGTGCCATCGACATCCAGACCGGCTTTACCAAGCACGCGGAAGGCTCTGTCCTGATCTCCTTCGGCGACACCCGCGTGCTGGTCACCGCCTCGGTCGAGGAGAAGGTGCCGCCGTTCCTGCGCGGCAAGGGCGAAGGCTGGGTGACGGCGGAATACTCGATGCTGCCCCGCGCCACGCATACCCGTGGCAGCCGTGAAGCCGCCAAGGGCAAGCAGTCGGGCCGCACGCAGGAAATCCAGCGCCTTATCGGCCGCTCGCTTCGCGCCGTGGTCGACATGAAGAAGCTCGGCGAACGCCAGATCGTGCTCGACTGCGACGTGCTGCAGGCCGATGGTGGCACCCGCACCGCCTCGATCTCGGGCGCCTGGGTGGCGCTGCGCCTTGCCGTCGACAAGCTGATGGCCGACGGCAAGATCAAGGAAGACCCGATCACCGCGCGCGTCGCCGCGATCTCCTGCGGCATCCACCAGGGCACCCCGGTGCTCGACCTCGACTACATCGAGGACAGCGGCGCCGATGCCGACGCCAACTTCGTGCTGATCGAAGGCGGCCTGATCGCCGAAGCACAGGCCACCGCCGAAGGCGCGACGTACGACGAGGAAGGCCTGCTGCGCCTCCTGCGCCTCGCCCGCATCGGCTGCGAGGGCATCTTCGCGGCGCAGGCCAAGGCGGTCGGCCGCTGATGACGCGCAAGCTCGATGGATCGAAGCTGGTCATCGCCACGCACAACGCGGGCAAGCTGCGCGAGATTTCCGCGCTGCTCGCCCCGTTCGGGGTGGACTGCGTCTCGGCGGGCGAGCTTGGCCTGCCCGAGCCGGAGGAGACCGGCACCACGTTCGTCGAGAATGCACTGCTCAAGGCCCATGCCGCCGCGAAGGCGGCAGGGCTGCCCGCACTGGCAGATGACAGCGGCTTGTCGGTGACGGCGCTCGGTGGACGGCCGGGCGTCTACACCGCCGACTGGGCGGAGCGACAGTGGTTCGAGGGTGAGCCCGGGCGCGACTGGTACATGGCGATGGGCAAGGTCGAGGGCCTGCTCAGCGAGCAGGGACCGGATGTGGACCGCTCCTGCTGGTTCACCAGCGTCCTTGCCATCGCCTGGCCCGAGGGCGACGAGGCGATCTACGAAGGCCGCGTCGATGGCACGTTCTCCTGGCCACCGCGCGGCACGATGGGATTCGGCTATGATCCCGTCTTCGTGCCTCAGGGTCAGAACGTCAGCTTTGCGCAGCTCACCGTCGCGGAAAAGCAGGCGATGAGCCACCGCGCCGACGCTTTCGAGAAGCTGGTGGCCGATCAGTTCGGCGATGCCGCTCACGGCTGACGATGCCCGCCTTGGCCGGGAGGCGGCCGCGAAGGGGAAACTCGGCGCGGCCATCCGGCATTTTCGCGCGGCGCTGGAGCAGGTGCCGGGCGATCCGGCGATCACTCTATGGCTTGGACAAGCGCTCTGCGCGTCCGGGCAGCTCTACGAAGGCGTGCCGTGCCTGCGCGACGCGGGCCTGGCGAGACTGTCCGGAAGCGCGGCGCCGGCAGACCTGATACCGGTCGCGCAGCTGCTGCAGAAAGTCGGCGATCCGGCGGCCTCGCTGGCGCTCTTGCAAGACATCGCCGCAAGCGGCCTCGACGAGTTTGGTTTGTGGCATGCAACAGCCACCGCCGCCGCGCAGTTGTCGCGCCACGAACTGGCGCTCGACGCCTGCGAGCGCGCCTCGCGGCACGCCCCCGACGCGACCGCCCTTTCAGTCCTGACCGCAAGCATAGAGATCGATGCCGGAAAGGCGCATGATGCAGCGGCCCGGCTCGACGCCGTTCTTGCCCGCGAGGCTCCCGTCCGCGACAGAATGCGCGCCTATCGGGAACGCGCCCGTGCGCTGGACGGACTAGGCCGCTGGCCGGAGGTCTTTCCCGACATTGAGGCCGGAGCCGCGCTCGCCGCTCAGGTCCCAGAGTATACAGCACAGGATGCGGGGCTGGTCGGCCGCATTCTGGGCCGGGACGCCGCCGACTTCGACGCCGCCATCATCCGACGCTGGCGCACCGAGGCACCGGCCGACGACCATCCCGCCCCGATATTCCTGATCGGCTACCTTCGCTCCGGCACCACGCTGATGCAGGAGGTTCTTGCCTGCGCGCCCGGCGTCACGGTCGCCGACGAGGCGCCGCTGCTGTCCGGCACGCAAGCCGCTATGCGGCCCGGACCGTCTCGCCTGAGTGCCCTCGACTCGCTCGATCGCGCCGCCGTCGCCGCGCTGCGGGCTCGCTACCGGGCGCTTGCGGCCATGCGCCTGGGACCGAGAGCTGCCACCGGCCGCCTCATCGACAAGTTCGCGCTCAACGTGATCGACCTGCCGGTGATCCTGCGCCTGTTCCCGGAAGCGCCGATCCTGTTCATGGTCCGAAGCCCACGCGATGCCTGTCTGTCAAGCGTCCTGCAGATGATGCCGCCCTCGCCTTCGACTGTGAACCTGCTGCGCTGGGATGACGCGGTGCGCTTCCACGCGCTCGTCACCGGCGCATGGCGGAGCTGGCGCGATGCGCTGGGGCTACATGCCTGCGAAGTGCGCTACGAGGCGCTTGTCGACGACCTCGAAGGTACGATGCGCGCCATCCTGCCATCCCTTGGTCTCGCGTGGACCGAAGGCATGCGCGATTTCCACAAGAGCGCCGCCACGCACGCCATCAACACCCCCAGCCGCAGCCAGGTGACGCGCCCGCTCAATCGCGCCTCGGTGGAGCGCTGGCGCCATTACGAGGCCGAGTTCACGGCGGTAGAACACCTGCTCGTCCCCGCCCTCGACGATTGGGGCTATTGACTTCGCGCGCCTATCCGCGCCTGAGAGAACGATGGCCCGCGCCCTCTACATCCATTGGCCGTTCTGTCTCGCCAAGTGCCCTTACTGCGACTTCAACAGCCATGTCCGCGACCGTGTCGATCACGCGCACTGGCAGGAGGCGCTGCTTGCCGACATGCGCCACGAACACGCGCTCGCAGGCGGAGAACCGCTGGAGTCGATCTTCTTTGGCGGTGGCACGCCCTCGCTGATGCCGCCCGCGCTGGTCGCGCGTCTGCTGCAGGAGGCCGAGGCGCTGTGGGGCTTCGCGCCCGGCATCGAGATCACGCTGGAGGGCAACCCCTCCTCGGTCGAGGCGGCCAACTATGCGGCGCTGGCGGACGTCGGCGTCAACCGCGTGTCGCTGGGCCTGCAGGCGCTGGATGACGCGACGCTGCGCTTCCTCGGCCGCTTGCACGATGCGTCGGAAGGCCTGAAAGCGCTGGAAGTGGCGCAGCGGCATTTCCAGCGCGTCAGCTTCGATCTCATCTACGCGCGTCCCGGCCAGTCGCTGAACGACTGGCGCGCCGAACTGGACCGCGCGTTGGCCTACGGCACCGGACACCTCTCGCTCTACCAGCTGACCATCGAGCCCGGCACGCGCTTCGAGACGATGGTGCGCAAAGGTGACTTCACCCCGCTCGACGAGGACGCCTGCGCCGACATGTTCGCGCTCACCCGCGAGGTCACTGCCGCCGCAGGGCTCCCGGCCTACGAGATCAGCAACCACGCCCGTCCCGGCGAGGAGAGCCGTCACAACCTCACCTACTGGCGCTATCAGGACTATTGCGGCATCGGCCCCGGCGCGCATGGACGGCGCGGCGGTCTGGCCACGGTGCGCCACCGCAAGCCGGAGAACTGGCTCGCCGCGATGGCGAAATCCGCGCAGGGCATCGTTGAGGAACGCCCGCTCGGCATCCCCGAACAGGCGAGCGAGGCAATGCTGATGGGCTTGCGCCTGCGCGAAGGGGTCGACCTCGCCGCGATGGCGGCAAGGTTCGGCATGGCCGAGGATCAGCTTTGCGATCCGGCCAAGACACGGTTCTACGAAGGACAGGCCCTCGTCTGGCGCGACGGCGCGCGGGTCGGCGTTACCGAAACGGGCATGGTCCTGCTCGATGGACTGCTCAGCGAACTGGTGCCCGCACAACTGGTCGAGGGCTGATGGCGCAGAAGGCCGACCTGCTCGAAGCCTGGGGCACCCATCTGGCGCAAGGACGGCGGCGCAGTCCGCATACGGTGCGGGCTTACGTTGCGACGGCAGGACGGTTGCTCGACAGTCTGGGCGAGGCCGACTGGCACAGGCTGGCCGTACTCGATGCGGCGGGACTGCGCGCGCATCTGGCGGCGCGGCGGCAGGACGGCATCGGCAATGTCTCGGCCGCGCGCGAGCTTTCGGCGCTCAAGGCGTTCCTGATCTTCGCACGGGAAAAGGCCGGGATCGCTCAGGCATCGGCGCCGCGCGTTAAGGGGCCGCGCGTCAAGAAAGGCCTGCCGCGCCCCGTCACCCCGGACGAAGCGGTGGGCCTTGCGGAAGGGGTCCGGGACGACGCTTCGGAGCCCTGGATCGGCGCGCGGGACCGCGCGGTGCTGATGCTGCTCTATGGCTCCGGCCTGCGTATCGCCGAGGCGCTGTCGCTGACGGGCGCCGCGCTGCCGCTGGGTGAGACGCTGACGGTCACCGGCAAGGGCGGGAAGCCTCGGATGGTGCCGCTGCTACTTGCGGTGCGTAATGCGGTGACGGAGTATCTTACCCTGTCGCCGTGGCCGGTCGAGCGTGACAAGGCGCTGTTCCGGGGCGCCAAGGGTGGGCCATTGTCGCAGGGGATGGTGCAGAAGGCAGTGGCGCGGGCACGGGTATGGCTGGGTCTGCCGGCGAGCGCGACCCCGCATGCGCTGCGGCACAGCTTCGCCACGCACCTGCTCGGTGCGGGGGCGGACTTGCGCTCATTGCAGGAACTGCTGGGCCATGCCTCGCTGGGATCGACGCAGATCTATACCAAGGTCGATGCGGCGACGCTGCTCGACGTCTATCGCAATGCCCACCCGCGCGAACGCGACTGACTATTCCGACCGCGGCTTCCAGCGCAGCACCCGCCAGACGTAGAACACTACGGTCACCACAGCGACCGCTAGTGTCGCCCAGCCGAGCCACTGCTCCGCCTGCGCCAGCGTCTGGCCGAGCCACTTGCCGCCGAGAATCAATGCCACGTTCCAGATCGCCGCTCCGACGAAGGTGAAGGCGAAGAACTTGACGTGCCCCATGTGCGCCAGCCCGGCCGGGATCGAGATCACCGAACGGAACATCGGCATGAAGCGGAACACGAAGACCACCCAGTGCCCGTGCCTGCGCAGGAAGCGTCCGGCCACTTCGACATCGTGCCATTCCAGCGTCAGCCAGCGGCCCCAGCGGTCGATGAACGGCCGCAGCCGCTCGTAGCCGAGACGATCGGCTATGAGGAACAGCACGTAGTTGCCAAGGGCCGATCCCAAGGTTCCCCAGAACAGCAGCGGCCAGAAATGCATGTCACCGCGCGCAACGGCGATCCCTCCAAGGCCCATGATGACCTCGGAGGGGATCGGCGGGATGATGTTCTCCAGCGCCATGAGGAACATGATGCCGAGGTATCCGCCCTGCCGGACGATTTCGTAGATCCATTCACCCACGATGAGCGACACCCGGTTGTCCTTGCCCTGTCAGGGGGAAGGATAGCGCAGCTTGGAAGGGGAGCTTGAGCACCAGCCCCACCCAACTTCGGCTAGGCCGCTGAGCGGCCAAGCCTGCGTATCCCGCCCCTGAAGGGGCAGGAGAAAAGATCACATCGCGGCATGCCGCCTTTCGATCGCATCCCAAATGCGCGCGGCCGTATCTGTGCCGTTGAACCGGTCGATCGCCACGATGCCGGTGGGCGAAGTCACGTTGATTTCCGTCAGCCATTTTCCGCCAATCACGTCGATACCGACGAAAACCAGCCCCCGCGCCTTGAGTTCCGGCCCAAGCGCCGCGCAGATTTCCTCTTCCGCCGAAGTGAGCGTGCTGGCCTCGGCCGAGCCGCCCACCGCGAGGTTCGAGCGGAACTCGCCCTCGCCCGGCTTGCGGTTGATGGCGCCCGCGAACTCGCCGTCGACGAGGACGATGCGCTTGTCGCCTTCCGACACGTCGGGGAGGAAGGGCTGGACCATGAACGGCTCGACCCAGGCGTTCTCGAACATTTCGATCAGCGCGCCGAGGTTCGATCCGTCGGCGGGTACGCGGAACACCGCCTTGCCGCCGTTGCCGTGAAGCGGCTTGATCACGAGGTCGCCGGGATGGCGCAGGTTGAACGCCTTCACGTCCTCGATCCGGCGGGCGATGAAGGTTGGCGGCATGAACCGCGCGTAGTCGAGCACGAAGACCTTCTCCGGCGCATTGCGCACAGAAGCAGGGTCGTTGACCACCAGCGTCTTTCCTGCGAGCCGCTCCAGCAGGTGCGTCGCAGTGATGTAACCCAGGTCGAAGGGCGGGTCCTGGCGCATCAGCACCACGTCGATGTCTTCGCCAAGGTCAATCAGGCGATACTCGCCGCGCGTGAAGTGATTGCCCTCGACGCGCTGGACGGTGACGGGCGCGCCCCAGCAGGTCAGGCGGCCGCCAGCGCCGTGCGCGGTGTCGTAGGCCAGCGTGCGCACGTCGTAGTGATAGAGGGTGTGCCCCCTCGCCTGCGCGGCGAGCATCAGGGCGAAGCTCGAATCGCCCGCGATCTTGATCGTTTCGAGCGGGTCCATCTGGACGGCGACGCGCAAAGTCATGGCGGATTCGGGCCTTTCGGAGTCGGGGGTACTTTGGTCGGCGGCGGTCTAGCCGCGTTCGCGCCTAGGTGCGACCTCAATCGCGAGTTTCAAGTCCGCGTCAGCCTCCTGGCTGCCAGGCATTGACGATTCGGCGGGGCCAAACCCAAGGCGCGATCAGGATCACGTCGATGCGCTGGTCGTCGCCGGGACGTGCATAGCGGCTCGCTATCAATTGCGCGGCATCGGCCACGCGCCTGAGCCGCCGCTCATCGATGGCCATGGCGAGTTCCGCCTGCGTCGCCCGCCACTTCACCTCGACGAAACAGACCGTGCGGCCGCGCCGCGCGACGATATCCACCTCGCCCTTGCGGGTCTTCACCCGCCGCCCGACGACACGCCAGCCGGTGAGCCAGAGGTAGAGCGCGGCGATCCACTCCCCGCGCCGCCCATGCCGCTCGGCCCGCTTGCGCCGCTCGCTCATTTGAGTTCGAGTGCCCGGGCATAGAGCGTCTTGCGGTCGAGCCCGGTCGCCTTCGCCACCGCCGCTGCCGCCTGCGAGGCCTTGGCCGTGGCCAGCGCCTCGCGCAGCAGGGCATCGACGTCCACTTCTCCCAACGGTTCCTCTCCGGGCGGTGCGATCAGCAGCACGATCTCACCCTTGGGCGGGTGCGCGGCGTAGTATTCCGACAGTTCCTGTGGAGAACCGCTGCGGCATTCCTCGAATTTCTTGGTCAGTTCCCGCCCCACGGCAACCTCTCGCCCCGGCAGCACCGAGGCGATCGCGGCCAGCGACGCGTCAAGGCGCGGCGCCGTATCGTAGAAGATCAGCGTGGCGGGAACCTTACCCAGTTCGGCCAGCATGTCCTCGCGCGCCTTGGCCTTGTTCGGCAGGAAACCGGCGAACAGGAAGCGGTCGTTCGGCAGGCCCGAAAGCGTCATCGCCACTACCGCCGCATTCGGCCCCGGCAGGCTGGTTACCGCGATTCCCCGCTCCCTTGCGGTACGCACGAGGCGATAGCCCGGGTCCGAGATCAGCGGCGTCCCCGCATCGCTGACCAGTGCGACCGGCTCTGCTTCCATCAGCGCCAGCAGCCGTTCGCGATCGCCCTCCCCAGCGTGGTCGTCGTAGCGTACCAGCTTCTTCTTCAAACCGAGGTGATGCAACAGCTTGCCCGTCACGCGAGTGTCCTCGCAGGCGACTGCGGAGACGCCGCGCAGGGTCTCGATTGCCCTGAGGGTAATGTCCCCTAGGTTGCCAATCGGGGTTGCGACTATGTAAAGGCCCGGCAAGAGTGTGTTTTCCATCGGCCAGACTCATGGCCCAGATACCGAGGGAGCGGCAAGCTATGTTCGACCTTAAAGGGAACGGGCGCCTCAATCGTCGCAGTCTTCTCGCCGCGGCCGCCATGGCTCTGGTCGCCGGTTGTACCGTGGTGCCCAAGGCGCCTCAGCCCGGCCCGCCGCCCGCGCCCACGCCTCCTCCCTCGCAGAGCGAACTGCCGGTGGACAAGGACCGTCACAGCATCGCGCTGCTGGTGCCGATGACCGGCGCCAACGCGGGCGTCGGCCAGGCGATCGCCAATGCCGCCAACATGGCCCTGCTCGACACCGCCGCGAAGAACCTGCGCGTGACGACGTACGATACCAGCGCCAATCCGGCCGAAGCTGCCCGCCGCGCGGTGACGGACGGCAACCAGCTGATCCTCGGCCCGCTGCTCGCCGACGACATCCCGGCCGTCTCGGGCATCGCCAAGGCGGCCAAGGTTCCCGTCATCTCGTTCTCCAATGACGAGCAGGCGGCGAACCGCGATGTCCTCATCATGGGCAACCTGCCCGGGCAGTCGGTGACCCGCACGGTGCAGTATGCCCGTTCGCAGGGCATCTCCACGTTCGGCGCGCTGGTTCCGCGCGGCGACTACGGCGACCGTACCAGCGCCGCGCTGCTGCAGGCGGTACGCGCCAGTGGCGGCTCGGTGATCGCTCTGGAGCCCTACGAGCGCAGCGCCGTATCGATCGCTTCGGCCGCGCAGCGCGTGAAGGCCAAGGGCGGTTTCGACGCCCTGCTGATCGCCGACAGCGGATCGCTCTCGGTTCGTGCCGCCACGGCCTTCAAGGGCGCGGCGAAGACGCCCGGCGTGAAGATCCTCGGCACCGAACTGTGGAGCGGCGAGCGTGACGTCAACGCCTCGGCAGCACTGGCAGGCGCCTGGTATTCGACCGTGTCCGACCAGCGCTTCGCACAGTTCTCCAAGAGCTACCGCGCGCGCTTCGGTAGCCAGCCGTTCCGTATCGCCACGCTCGGCTATGATGCGGTGCTCCTGACCCTTCGCGTCGCGCGCGACTGGAAGCCGGGCACCCGCTTCCCGGTCGATACCCTGCGCGACACCAAGGCGTTTCCCGGTGGCTTCCTTGGCGTGGACGGCGCGTTCCGCTTCACCAAGGGCGGCCTGATCGAGCGCGCGCTGGAAGTGCGTGAGGTCGGCGCGGGCACGGTGAAGGTCGTCAGCCCGGCGCCGGTGAAGTTCGGGGAGTAAGGCTCTGCCCACCCCGTCCGGCTAGGCAGCCAGCTGCCAAGCCTTCCGGCCCTCCCGCAAGCGAGAGGGCAAAAACGACATGAACTCCCCTCCCGCTTGCGGGAGGGGTTGGGGGTGGGCCGGTTCCAACACCTCCCTTCAAGCCCTGCGGATAAAGCGCAAACCCCTGCTTGCCCCCACGATTCCGCGCGCCCTATAGTGGCCGCCATGTCCGACGACCTCTTCGACAAGCTCCCCGCCGCCACCGGCGAGTCCTATGACGGTTCCGCGATCGAGGTGCTGGAGGGGCTCGAACCCGTCCGCCGCCGTCCGGGCATGTACATCGGCGGCACGGATGAGCGCGCGCTGCACCACCTTGCGGCCGAAGTCCTCGACAACGCGATGGACGAGGCCGTCGCCGGTCACGCCAACCGCATCGAGGTGACGCTGGAGGACGAACCCGGCACCGCCGGCCGCATCACCATCACCGACAACGGCCGCGGCATCCCGGTGGACGAGCATCCCAAATTCCCGGGCAAGTCGGCGCTGGAGGTCATCCTTTCCACCCTGCACTCGGGCGGCAAGTTCTCCGGCAAGGCCTACGCCACTTCGGGCGGCCTGCACGGCGTCGGCATCTCGGTGGTCAACGCGCTGTCGGTAAAGACGCGCGTGGAAGTGGCACGCAACAAGGAACTCTACGCGCAGGAATTCTCTCGCGGCGTGACGCTCGGTCCGATCCAGCGTGTCGGCGCAGCGCCGAACCGGCGCGGCACGGCCGTCACCTTCACGCCCGACACCGAAATCTTCGGCGACCAGAAGTTCAAGCCCGCGCGTCTGTTCAAGCTGGTGCGCTCCAAGGCGTACCTATTCGCAGGCGTCGAAATCCGCTGGAAGTGCGCGCCTGCACTCGCGGTGGACGGGGTTCCGGCGGAGGCGACCTTCCAGTTCCCCGGCGGCCTTGCCGATCACCTTGCCGAGCAGATCGGCACTCGCGAATGCGTGACCACGCAGTTCTTCTCCGGATCACAGGACTTCCCCAAGGGCGAGGACGGCTCCGAACAAGGCCGCGTCGAATGGGCGATCGCCTGGCCGCTCTACTCCGACGGCTCGTACTCGTGGTACTGCAACACCATCCCGACGCCCGACGGCGGCACCCATGAGCAGGGCCTGCGCGGCGCGCTGACCAAGGGCATTCGTGCTTTCGCCGATCTCGTCGGCCAGGCCAAGAAGGCCAAGGACATCACGCCGGACGACGTGGTGACCGGCAGTGAGGTGATGCTCTCGGTCTTCATCCGCGACCCGCAGTTCCAGAGCCAGACCAAGGACCGCCTGACCTCGCCCGAGGCCGCACGCATGGTCGAGGCGGCGGTGCGCGACCACTTCGACCACTTCCTCACCGACAACCTCGATCGCGGCAAGGCGCTGCTGGGCTCCGTCATGGAGCGCATGGACGAACGCCTGCGCCGCAAGGCGGAGCGCGAGGTCAAGCGCAAGACCGCCACCAACGCCCGCAAGCTGCGCCTTCCCGGCAAGCTGACCGACTGCTCGGGCGAAGGTCACGGCGAAACCGAACTGTTCATCGTCGAGGGCGATTCGGCAGGCGGCTCGGCCAAGCAGGCGCGCGATCGCAAGACGCAGGCGATCCTGCCGATCCGCGGTAAGATCCTCAACGTCGCATCGGCCACGGCCGACAAGATCCGCGCCAACCAGGAAATCGCCGACCTCGGCCTCGCGCTCGGCTGCGGCACGCGCAAGGACTGCAACGCCGACAACTTGCGCTATGACCGCATCGTCATCATGACCGACGCCGACGTCGACGGCGCCCACATCGCCACGCTGCTGATGACGTTCTTCTTCCAGGAGATGCCGGACATCGTTCGGCGCGGCCACCTCTACCTCGCGCAGCCGCCGCTCTACCGCCTGACTTCGGGCGCGACTTCCGCCTACGCCCGCGACGATGCCCACCGTGCCGAACTGGAAGCGACCAAGTTCAAGGGCAAGAAGGTCGAAGTCGGCCGCTTCAAGGGCCTTGGCGAGATGAACCCCGGCCAGCTGCGCGAGACGACGATGAGCCCGGACACCCGCTCCCTGATCCGCATCACCCTGCCGCAGGAGAGCGAGGGCCGATTCGCAGTGAAGGATCTCGTCGACCGCCTGATGGGCCGCAATCCCGAACATCGCTTCCACTTCATCCAGAACCGCGCCGGCGACCTCGACCGCGAACTGATCGACGCCTGACGGATACCGCCCGATGAACACCCGTTGACCTTCATCCCGCCTGCCGTCAGCCTGCCCGCGATGGTCAGGCCGGGGGCAGGCAATGAGCGGATGGCGGGGTTTTCTCAGTTTCGTGCTGGCACTCGTTCTGGGTAGCGGCGCGGCACATGCGCAGGACGATACCGAGGCTTTGCTCAAGCAGCGTGTCGCGGAGGTCGTCGCGGTCATGCAGGGCAAGCGCGATGCCGCAGAGACTTTCGACGCCCGCTTCCTGAGCGAAGTTCCGGCCGAGCGCCTTCGTGCCCTCACCTCGCAGATCGCGGCGCAGGGCGGTGCGGTGGAAGGATATGCGGACTTCAAGCGCGAACAGCAACGTTCGGCCACCTTCACCCTGAAACTCGCCAATGCCACCGCGCCCGCCCGGATCGAACTGGGACCGGGCGACAAGCCCCTGGTGGCGGGCTTTCGCATCTTCGCGGTGACGCCTGCAGGCGACAGCCTCGACAAGCTGGATGCGGATTTTGCAGCCCTGCCGGGAAAGGCCGGGTTCGCGGTCTATCGCCTCGGTGATGACGCGCCGGTGCTCGCCAAAGGCCGCGAGGTGACGACACCGTTCGCAGTGGGCTCCTCGTTCAAGCTCTACGTCCTCGCGGCGCTGGCGCGGCAGGTGAAGGAAGGCAAGCGGCGCTGGAGCGACGTCGTGCTCGTATCGGGCAAGTCCTTCCCGAGCGGCACCGTGCACACCCTCCCCGACGGTGCGCCGGTGACGGTGCATACCCTCGCCAGCCTGATGATCTCCATCAGCGACAATACCGCGACCGACATGCTGGTGCGCCTTGCCGGGCAGGAGGCATTGGCACGCGAAGTCCGCCTCGCCCGGCACGCAAGGCCCGAGGCGATGGCGCCGATAATGACGACCGCGCAGCTCTTCGCCCTCAAGCGCGGCGGTGATGCGGTCACGGAGCGGTATGCCAGCGCCTCGCCGGAGGAACGTCAGCGCCAGCTCGATGCGCTGGACCTCTCGCGGGTCGCCGAGGCCGATCCCGGCGAAGTCTTCGGTCATGGCCCGGTGGCGATCGACCGGATCGAATGGTTCTCCTCCCCTGCAGACCTTGCAGGGGTGATGGACGACTTGCGCCGCCTCGACAGCCGCGAGGCGTTCGACATCCTCGCCATCAACCCGGCGATGGATAGCGCCACGGCCCGCACGCGGGCCTACGTGGGCTACAAAGGCGGCTCGGAGGACGGCGTGATGAGCATGACCTGGCTGCTGCGCGACAAAGTCGAGACATGGTCGGTGGTGACGGGAAGCTGGAACGATCCGAAGGCGCCGATCGACAACAAACGCTTCGAAGTGCTCATGCTGCGACTGGCGAAGCTGGCCGGCTGACCCGTCGCCACAGCACTGCAAACAACAGGCCCAGCACCAGCGGCATCACCGGCAGAGCAAGGTTCATCGCCAAAGGCCGCGCGAAGGCTGGCGCGGCGAAGGCGAGGAGGATCGCCAGCTTCTCCCACCCGGCGAAGCCGCGGCGCAGCCCCTGCCCCACCAGCCAGAGTAGCGGGAACGCCAGCAGCACCATGTCGTAGTCGAGTACGAAGGGCGTCACCAGCGGCGCTCCGGCGAGGGCGAGGACGGCCAGACCATCGGACCAGCCCCTTCGCCATGCTGCCCGCGCCAATAGGCCCGCTATCACCAGCGCCACCACCGCCTGCACCGCATAGGCAACCGATGTCGCGGCGCCCAGCAGCTTGAGCGCCGCGAAGGGGCTCATCATCTTGGCGTAGCCGACCGCGCCTGCCGCCATGGCCTCCTCGGCGCGGGCACTGGCGGAGAGCCAGCCTGACCAGACCTCGCCACCGAACAGCAGCGCCGAGGCGGCGGCAAGCAGTCCGGCGGTGAGGGCGGCTGCGAGGATCGTTCGCCATTGACCGGTGAGCAGCAGCACGATCGGCAGCAGCAGCCCGAACTGCGGCTTGATCGTCGCCAGCCCCAGCAGCACGCCCGCCAGCACCGGCCGCGTGGGCACGAGCCACAGTCCAGCCCCGAGCAATCCCGCGACGAGGAACGCCGTCTGGCCGTGCGTCACCACGATCGGCACCGCCGGGAACGCGAGGAGCAGCAGCCACAAAGGAACCGGCACCAAAAACCGGTGCCACCACGCCCGCACGCTCGCGACATAGACCGCCCCCGTCGTGACCAGCCACGCGGCGAGCGCCGGGAAATAGCCCAGCCCGCCGAGCGGCCAGCAGAACGGCAGGAATGAGGGCGGGTAGAAGAAGGCGGTGTAACCGCCCTCGGATGCAAAGAAGGCCCTTTGCGCGGCGATATGCGCGGCGCCATCGTACACGTCCGCGCCTGCCCGGAGCATGTGCCCGACCGTCCAGAAGCTGATGAAATCGCTCCCCAGCAGGAAGCCGTTGCGATCGACACCGCCATGCGAACTCGCCACCAGCCAAGCCAGCATCGCGACATTGAGCAGCGCGAGAATCCGCAAGTAAGCGCCGCAACGCGCCGCGCCCAGCCAGTCCATCTTTCGCAGGAAATCGAGCCCCATGCGCTCTGCTCTGCAACGCTCGCGCGGGGAAGTCCATCGCCCGCCCGTCGTATCCGGATCGATATTGCCTTGCAGCATCGCACCCCATAAGGCTTAATCAAACGGTTAAAGTCACAGGATGAGCCGATGCAGCGTTTCGAAGGCACCAGCAACTACGTCGCCACCGAGGACCTCAAGGTCGCCGTCAATGCCGCCGTGCTGCTGCGCCGCCCGCTGCTGGTGAAGGGCGAGCCCGGCACCGGCAAGACCGTGCTGGCCGAACAGATCGCCGAGGCTCTCGATGCCCCGCTCATCACCTGGAACGTCAAGTCCACCACCAAGGCGCATCAGGGCCTGTATGAATACGACGCCGTCGCCCGCCTGCGCGACGGCCAGCTCGGCGATGCGCGGGTGCACGACATCGGCAATTACATCCGCAAGGGCAAGCTGTGGGAGGCGTTCACCTCGCCGCGCCTGCCGGTCCTGCTGATCGACGAGATCGACAAGGCCGACATCGAGTTTCCCAACGATCTCCTCGCCGAACTCGATCGCATGGCCTTCGACGTCTACGAGACCGGCGAGCACGTCGCCGCCGTCGAGCGCCCGATCGTGGTGATCACCTCGAACAACGAGAAGGACCTGCCCGACGCCTTCCTGCGCCGCTGCTTCTTCCACTATATCCGCTTCCCGGACCGCGAGACGATGGAGGCGATCGTCGACGTTCACTTCCCCGGCATCCAGAAGGTGCTGGTGCGCAAGGCCATGGAGATCTTCTACGAACTGCGCGAAGTGCCCGGCCTCAAGAAGAAGCCCTCGACCAGCGAACTGCTCGACTGGCTCAAGCTGCTGATGAACGAGGACATGCCGCTCGACGTGCTGCAGAACAGGGACTCCGCCAAGGCCATCCCGCCGCTGCACGGGGCCTTGCTCAAGAACGAGCAGGACGTGATGATGTTTGAAAGGCTGGCCTTCATGGCCCGGGGAAACCGCTGAGATGACCGCATCCTATTCAGGGCGCTGCAACTGCGGTGCCGTTACCGTCGAAATCACCGCAGAGCCGGTCGCCACCCGTCAGTGCTGGTGCCGCCAGTGCCAGAAGACCGCCGGTGGCGGCCCGACCAACAACGCGATGTTCCCGACCGACGCGGTGACGCTGACCGGGGATCGCGGCGAATTCGTCTACGTCGCGGCCAGCGGCAATACGCTGACGCAGGAGTTCTGCGTGGCCTGCGGCAGTCCGGTCCTTGGCCGATCGAGCGCGCGCCCGCAGTTCCGCACCATTCGCATCGGCCTGCTCGAAGGCGACCATGGCGTGAGGCCCGCGATGGCGATCTGGACCGACGACGCACCGGACTGGGCGGTGATCGATCCGGCGCTGGAACGCTGGCCGCAGCAGCCCCCTGCCCCGGCTCCCACGCCGCAGGACTGATCGGCGGCACCGGGTCATGACCGCAGGGCCGAGCACGCACACCCGTTTCGCCGCGATCCGCGCGCGGCTCGAGGGCTTCACGCCGCGTCCGGGCTGGCGCGCGTGGGTCTACGAGTTCCTGCTGTTCGGCTTCAAACAGGGCTGGGCCTGCCTGTTTGGCGGGCTGCTGCTCGCGCTGCTCCTCGGCACGCACTTGTTCTATCCCGACGATGCGCCGCTCGCCCGATACGATTTCCTGACCATCAGTGCGTTCGCCATCCAGTTGGCGATGCTCGCGCTGCGGCTGGAGACGTTGGACGAAGCCAAGGTCATCCTTGCCTTTCACGTCGTCGGCACCGTGATGGAGCTTTTCAAGACCGCCGTTGGATCGTGGGAGTATCCCGAAACCGCGATGTTGCGTGTGGGCGCGGTGCCGCTGTTCTCGGGATTCATGTATGCGGCCGTCGGCAGCTACATCGCCCGCGTCTGGCGTATCTTCGACTTCCGCTTCACCGGCTACCCGCGCGAGGGGCTTTCAGTGGTGCTGGCTTTGGCGATCTACGTCAATTTCTTCGCGCATCACTGGCTGCCCGACTTGCGGCTCGCGCTATTCGCCATGCTGGCCCTGTGCTTCGCCCGCACCCGCATCTGGTTCCGTGTCTGGCGGGAGGATCGGTGGATGCCGCTGCTGCTCGGCTGGTTCCTCGTCGCGCTGTTCATCTGGTTCGCGGAGAACCTCGCGACCTTCTCGCACGCGTGGATCTACCCGAGCCAGCGCAGCGGCTGGGCGATGGTCCACTTCGGCAAGCTGGGTGCGTGGTATCTGTTGATGTATATTTCCTTCGTGCTGGTCGCGGCCGTGCATAGGCCGAAGATGCGCGCTCAAGGCCGCAGGGAAGGCGCCCCATGTTCCTGAACTTCATCGACGAACTGCGCAGCGCAGGCATTCCGGCCTCGCTCAAGGAGCACCTCGTGCTGCTGGAAGCGCTCGACAAGGACGTGATCGAGCAGACGCCCGAGGCGTTCTACTACCTCAGCCGCGCCACCTTTGTGAAGGACGAGGGCCTGCTGGACCGCTTCGACCAGGTATTCCGCAAGGTCTTCGAAGGCGTGTTCAGCGACTACGGCCAACAGCCCGTCGATATCCCCGAAGACTGGCTCAAGAAGCTCGCCGAACGCTACTTCTCGGCCGAGGAGATGGAGGCGGTGAAGGCGCTCGGGTCCTGGGACGAGATCATGGAGACGCTGAAGAAGCGTCTGGAGGAGCAGGAAAAGCGCCATCAGGGCGGCAACAAGTGGATCGGCACCAACGGCACCTCGCCGTTCGGGCACTCGGGCTACAACCCCGAAGGCGTGCGGATCGGCGGGGAAGGCAAGCAGGGCCGCGCGATCAAGGTCTGGGAAAAGCGCGAGTTCGCCAACCTCGACAACACCCGTGAACTCGGCACCCGCAACATCAAGGTGGCGCTGCGCCGCCTGCGCCGCTTCGCCCGCGAAGGCGCGGCGGAGGAGCTTGATCTGGACGCCACCATCGCCGGGACCGCCAAGCAGGGCTGGCTCGACGTCGTCATGCGGCCCGAGCGGCACAATGCGGTGAAGGTCCTGCTGTTCCTCGACGTCGGCGGCTCGATGGACCCGTTCGTCAGGCTGATCGAGGAACTGTTCAGCGCCGCCACGGCGGAGTTCAAGAACATGGAGTTCTTCTACTTCCACAACTGCCTCTACGAAGGCGTATGGAAGGACAACCGCCGCCGCTGGTCGCAGCGCACGCCGACTTGGGACGTGCTCCACAAGTACGGTCACGACTACAAGGTGATCTTCGTCGGCGACGCCGCGATGAGCCCCTACGAGATCAGCCATCCCGGCGGCTCGGTGGAGCACATGAACGAGGAAGCAGGCACGGTCTGGCTGAACCGCGTGGTGCAGACTTATCCGGCGACGGTGTGGCTGAACCCCAGCCCCGAACGACAGTGGGGCTATTCGGGTTCGACTCGCATGATCCGCGAGATCATGGGCGGAGCGATGTACCCGCTGACGCTGGACGGGCTGGACTCGGCGATGCGCGAACTCACGCGCAAGAAGGGGTGACCGTCGCCGTCGGCGTGATAGGATCGATACACCAAGGAGATGACCGATGATGACGTTTCTGCTGATGCTCGCTGCCGGCGTGGCAGTTCAGGGTGAAGCCAGCGCTGCCAAAACTCGTCAGTGCGAATTCAAGGTCGAGCAGGTTTCCGCCAGCACCGGCACGGTAAAGTTCGAGCCCGGCAGGGACGCGCCGATGCTGCTCAGCGCGGTGGAGAAGCGAGTCAACGGCTGCTCCGTGCTCACCGAGGCGGGCACGGGCCGGACCATCGAGCCCCCTGCCGTAACCAACGACCCCGCCAAAGTGAAGCCGGCTCAGTAAAGCAGCAGGTCCGCGACTCCGGCGCGCCAGGCGGCCTCGTCGCGGGCGGCGATCGCATCGAGATCGGCGGGCGTGGAAGCCGGGTCATCGACCCATTCGCGCAAGGCCGGGCCACCGTTGATGACGTCGATGGCAAGGCGCTCGAATTCATACTCGTACGGGAAGTCGCGCCAGAGCGGATAGTGCGGATAAAGGCGCCTGATCGCCTTGAACGCCAGTGCCTGCAACCGCCACGGACGGAATGCCTGGTGATCATAGAACGCGCCTTCCGCGTGGATCATCAAACCGTTGCACAAGGTCTTGGCGTGCTTGTGGAAGGTCGGCTCGAACCAGCACTCGCGGATCGCGCAGCCCTCCAGCCATTCGGGCGCGAAGGCGCGCATCTCGGCGAGTACCGCCTTGGCATCGATGTCGGGGGCTCCGAACAGGATTTCGAGCGGGCGGGTGGTCCCGCGCCCTTCGGAGACGGTCGCGCCCTCGATCATGACCGTCCCGGCATAGGCGCGGGCCATGTTGAGGTTGGCGGCATTGGGGCTCGGGTTGATCCAGATGCGGTCCTGCGGCCAGCCGAAACCGGGCGCGGACTCGGGCTCCCAGCCCTCCATGGCGATCACGCGGTAATCCACGTTCAGGCCGAAATGGCGGATGAACCAGTGGCCCATCTCGCCAAGTGTCAGCCCGTGGCGCATCGGCATCGGCCCGGCACCGACGAAGCTCTCTTGCCCCGGCAGCAGCGTCGTGCCCTCGACCGGACGTCCGGCGGGGTTGGGGCGATCGAGCACCCAGACGCTCTTGCCCTGCGCGGCGGCCTCTTCGCACAGGTAGAGCAGCGTAGTGACGAAAGTATAGATGCGGCAGCCGAGGTCCTGTAGGTCGAACAGGAACACATCGGCGGTCGACATCATCTGCCCGGTCGGGCGGCGCACCTCGCCGTAGAGACTGAACACCGGGATGCCGTAAACCGGATCGGTCTCGTCGAACGTCTCGACCATGTTGTCCTGCTTGTCGCCCTTGAGACCGTGCTGCGGGCCGAAGGCGCTGGTCACGTTGACCCCGGCCGCGATCAGGGCGTCCAGCGAATGGACCAGTTCCTCGGTCACCGAGGCCGGATGGGCGATGAGCGAAACGCGCTTGCCTTCGAGCGGGGCGCGCAGGGCGGGGTCCGCCAGCAGGCGGTCGATACCGAATTTCATGGCGCGGTGGGTGCCGCAATGGTCGCCGTGAAGCAAGCCGGATCGTGGAAGTCGGGAGCGTCACTGCAATGGGCCAGTGCCCAGTAACTCTTGTGGCCGCCTTGTTCCTCTATCACCGCCGTGAAACCGCACCGCCACGGCGCAAGCGGCAGCCCGGCGGCGGGGATCGCGGCATCGAAGATCGCCATGTCGGTGCCCTGCCGGATGGTGCACTCGGGTTCGCGCGGCATCGGCCTTTCGGCCATGCCTTCGCGCCGGGCGGTGAAGTCGTAGACGTTCCAGCGCTCGGAGGGAGAAAGGTTGATCTCGGTATAGCCCGGTCCATCGCCGTGCTGGAGAAACAGCTCGAAGCAGGTGGTCTGCCACAAGCCATCCGCCCTGCCCTTGCCCGCGAAAGGCGGCACGACCAGTTTTCCCGCCCCCATGATCTTCCAGCGCGCGCGCAGCCACTGCGCGTCATGCCCGATGATCCGCGCCTCCACACTGCGGACGGCGAGTGGAGGGTGGGCGGGGTGGGAGACGAGTTCGGTCATTGTCCTTCGCTATGCGCTGAAATGGCTCCATGGCAATGCGGTTCTGGCGAAACGAAGGAATGCACGCGACAAACACCACCACCCACCCGCCCGACCGACCGACGGACGGGACGGCGGACGACGAC
>NZ_JABXWS010000157.1:0-610 GCF_015594425.1 Novosphingobium sp. HR1a | reverse complement strand
CAAGCGGGAGGGGCGCGAGACCAGACGATTTATCGCCTGGTCGCAGCGGGGTGGGCACCGCCGCACCCATCGGCGTTTATTTCCCCCCCTCCTCGTGCTAGGCGCGCGCTTCCCTCAAACCGAAGCGGAACCGATGACCTACAATTCGACCCTGCTGCGCCTCCTCGACGAGCGAGGCTACATTCACCAGTTCACCGATGCCGAGGGCCTTGACGCCATGGCCGGCAAGCAGGTGGTGCCGGGGTATATCGGCTTCGACCCGACGGCGCCTTCGCTGCACGTCGGGCACCTCGTCTCGATCATGATGCTGCGTCAGCTTCAGCGCGCGGGCCACAAGCCGATCGTCGTGATGGGCGGCGGCACCGGCAAGATCGGCGACCCCAGCTTCAAGGACGAGGCGCGCAAGCTGCTGACCGAAGACCTGATCAAGGAGAACGTCGCCTCGATCCGCCGCGTCTTCGAGCGCTTCCTGACCTTCGGCGACGGCCCCAGCGACGCGATCATGGTCGACAACGCGGAATGGCTCGACAAGCTGGAATACATCCCGTTCCTGCGCGACATCGGCCAGCACTTCTCGATCAACCGCATGCTCAGCTTCGATTCGGTCAAG